>JAMOOR010000234.1 GCA_027065235.1 Thermotogaceae bacterium
AAGGATATTTTTCGATGACAAGGAAATAACGAATCTTGCACCAAAGGATAGGAATATATCTATGGTATTTCAGAGCTATGCCGTTTGGCCTCATATGAAGGTAAGAGACAACATAGGCTACCCAATGAAGATAAAGGGTTATTCAAAAGACGAGATAGAAAAGAAAGTGTTGTGGGCAGCTGAGCTTTTGAACATTTCAGAGCTCCTTGATAGATACCCCGCACAGCTTTCTGGTGGACAAAGGCAGAGGGTAGCGGTCGCAAGGGCCATCGTTCTTGAGCCGGCCGTTCTTTTGATGGACGAGCCTCTTTCAAACCTTGATGCGCTTTTGAGAGTGAAGATGAGGTCAGAACTTAAGAAACTACAAGAAAGGCTTGGAGTAACTACAATATATGTTACCCATGACCAGGTGGAAGCAATGACTATGGGAGACAGGATAGCTGTGATGTTAAGTGGTAAGATCCAGCAATTTGGAAAAGCTTCAGAGATATATCACAAGCCTGCTAACATATTTGTTGCAGGCTTTATAGGCTCGCCACAGATGAACTTCTACAAAGTTAAAACAACTTCTGAAGGAACAAACCTTTTCGTTGAAGGTGAAGGGTTGAAGATTCCTATAAAGAAAGATCCGAATATAGAAGAGATAGTTCTTGGGATAAGGCCAGAGCATATATACCTTGAGAACGAAGAAAACACTTTAGAAATAGAAGTTGAAGTGTATTTCATAGAAAAGCTCATGTCAGACACAATAGTCCACGCGATTCTTGACAGTGGATCAAGGATAGTTGCGAAGATTCCAGGAGACCACGAGTTCAAAGAAGGTGAAAAGATTAAACTTTACATAGATAAAGAGAAAATACATCTTTTCGATCCGAAAACCGAAAGGAGACTTGATATATGAAAGCATTCGTTTTATGCCATACTCACTGGGATAGGGAATGGTTTTTAACGAGTGATTACACCAACGAATGGCTTGTCGAGCTGTTTAAAAGATTGTTTGAAATACTTGAGAAAGACGAAGATTACATCTTCATATTGGACGGTCAGACTTTGATAATAGAAGACCTTCTTAGCGTTGCACCCCAATATGAGGAAAAAGTCAGAGAATTCATAGAGAAAGGAAGGTTAATAATCGGTCCTATTTACTGCCAAATAGATTGGAGGATTTCCCCAGAATATGCTGTATGGAAGAACTTTTCTGTAGGAAAGAAAGATATGGAAAGGTTCAAGGCCAAGAATTTTTGTGGATGGTTTGTTGACAACTTTGGGCAAATATCTCAGCTTCCGCAGCTTTTAAGGAAATTCGGCATAGACTGTGCTTTTGTATGGCGCGGTGTAAACCCCGAGGAAGATGGAAAGGAGAGGGCTTTCTATATATGGAAAGCTCCCGACGGATCTGAGGTGAAACTTATTTTCATGATATCAGGTTATAGAAACCTCTACAACCTTGAAGGTACAAAAGAAATTGCTATAGAAAGATTTAAGCATGAGATTGAGAAAAACAAGAGTTATTACACATTCCCCGTTCTTTTTGACGGATACGACCTTGATATTTACCCTGAAGATCCAAGAAGGTTCATAGAGGGTATATCAATCTCTCCTTGGGAATTTAAAAATGAACTTGAAAAGCTGGAAAACCTTCATGTT
>JAMOOR010000235.1 GCA_027065235.1 Thermotogaceae bacterium
GTAGTCCAAAAGGGTTAGTATATGTGTTATGAAACCTATCAAAAGCTAAAGAAAGCTAACAAAAATCCAATCTGTTTAAAAGGAGGAAAAAGTTATGGCAAAAACTAAAAATAGCAAAGGCCCTCAAAGGGGGCAGCCCTTGAAGGCCTGTTTCGAGGAGTCTCCTAACTCGAAACCTTTCCTTGAAAGCCATATTTAAATTACATTTTGCTCAGGGAAAGGTCAAGGGGAAGGAGGCTCCTCCGCTTAAATCAACAAAGCGGAGGGGCTGATGAAAACAAAAACCCAATCCAAATCAGAAAACCTCAGACAAGAATTCAAAGCAAAGAATGAAATCCTTGGATCAAAATTCCATGAGATCTCTCCACAGGAATACTTTGACTTAGTTTTCTCTCACAAAAAGGATGATGAGCTACCCATTGTCTTTGGTGCTTTAAGAGAAGGAAGTGTAATCAGACGCAAGGGAACAGTTAAGAGATTCAAGCTAGATGAAATCTGGAACATAGCTACACATTCAAATGCTTACATTCCATACTGTGATTTCAAGAAAAACTACTACCACACAAAGACACTTGAAAGAGTAAGAGGCTTTGTAGTTGACTGTGATGGAGTAACAAGCACAAAGCTTACAAAAGTTCTTAAATACCTCTGGGATGTTCTACCAGCAAAGCCTACACACATAGTTAACTCAGGCAAGGGAGTGCATTTTGTTTACATTCTTTCCAAGCCTGTAGAAGCTAAAGGGCTGAGATGGAGCATCAACAAACTGAACTCCACAATCCAGGATAGCTTTACTGAGCTTCTGGAAGTGGACAAACACCCAGTAGTGCATCCATACAGATTCCCTGGATTTCAGACAAAGATCAACACAACAGCAACAGTTTTCAAAATAAGAGGACCTTACAGCTTTAACGAATTGATGGAACGGTTTAAAATAGCTTCTATGAAGAAGAAAAAGAAAAAACAGACAACTAAAACTAAAACTGAAATACTTGTCATACCAAACGGAAAAAGAGCTTTTTTTGAATGGGTTTTAAGAAGGCTATTTAAAAACCCGCCCATACCTGGAAGAAGACATAATTCCTTCTTTGCACTTGGAATAATCGCCTACAAATGCAAGAGAGAAGTTCCTTATGATGAGGCATTAGAGACAATTCCTATGGTTTACGAAGACATGTCAGATAGAAACCTTCATTTAGGCTTTACCATAGATGAGGCATACAAAGCCTTTCACAAAGGATACAAACAAAAATATGTCAAAGCTACATGGAAATATCTATGTGAGCTTTTAGAGTGGGAGTATAGGGCAAACAAGAGAAGAGGAAAAAGTAGAGAAGAGCATCTACAATATCTTCAAAAGATACGCCAAATACAAAAAGAGCAAAAAGCAGAAAAGATAAAGCATTTATTAGAACAGGGATATTCAAAAACAGAGATAGCTGAGATATTAGGAATGAGTCGTCGAAATCTGGACAAGACTTATGGTTACTTGTTCAATCGGTGATATTCATGTGAGAACTTTCATTGATATAAACCCACCCCTATGTTAATAGGCTTTGCCGTTTTCCTTCCCCCTTGTGTTTTCTTATTTTTTAACTCTTCCCCCGCCGTAGAGTTTTTTGCTAGATGTTTTTACC
>JAMOOR010000236.1 GCA_027065235.1 Thermotogaceae bacterium
GCATCTATCTCACCCCTTGATAATCTATTAAAGCAATCCCTGCAAACCGCTATGTATTTCTCCTTTCCACCCACATCTATTTCGCTTTCTCCACCAGATGTCTTGAAAGTAAGCGTTGCGTTATGCTCACCGCAAATGGAGCACACAGCTCTTTTCTTTATAACAACATCTGCTAACGATAGTAGTTTCATCGTTGTTGGAAATGGATTTTGTTTGAAAGAAAGATCAAGTCCTGCACAAAAGACGTCAATTCCTTTGTCAATTAAATCTCTTACAACGAAGAAAAGTTCCTCATCTAAGAATTGGATCTCATCTATGAAGACCGCTTTTGTATCATCGTCGATATTGTCTGATATCGTTTTTGGATCACTTATGACTATAGCATCGACTTCTATTCCAGAGTGAGCCTTTATCTTTTCTACAGAGTATCTTGTGTCTATTGAAGGTTTGAAGACCTTTATTTTCTTTTTTCCAAGGGTGTATATTTCAACGAAAGAGAGAAGCTCTGTTGTTTTTCCTGAGTACATAGGTCCTGTAATCACTGTGAGTTTTCCTGCCATTTTCTCCCTCCTTACATTGGAAGTTGCAATATATCAAGATCGTAAAATGTAACAGAAGTTGGATCAAACACAAGGGTAACCGTACCAATCGGACCGTTTCTTTGCTTCCCTATAATTATCTCCGCTTCATGGGGTTCATGAACCCTATCGGATTTTTTATAGTACTCCTCTCTGTATATAAATATGACCGTATCGGCATCTTGTTCTATGGCCCCAGACTCTCTTAGGTCGCTAAGGCGGGGCCTTTTGTTCTCCCTTTGCTCAACAGCTCTTGAGAGTTGCGACAGAGCTATTATAACCACATCCAGCTCCCTTGCAAGGAGCTTCAAAGACCTTGAAATTTCCGATATTTCCTGCTGTCGATTCTCTCTTGATGATTTAAGGTGCATTAGCTGCAGGTAATCTACAAATATCACATCTATTCCGAATTCCTTTTTCATTCTTCTTGCTTTTGCCCTAAGTGTTCTTGGATCAAGGGAGGCTTCATCATCGACAACTATGTTTGATTTGTACAGCTTCTCAGTTGCAACTGTAAGTCTATCCCACTCTTCGGGAGCGAATTCTCCCGTTCTCAGTTTATGTAGATCAACATGAGCCTCCATCGCAAGAAGCCTTTGTGCAAGCTGTTCGGCGGACATTTCAAGACTGAATATCCCAACAGGAACGGAGTATCTTATAGCCATATTTCTTGCAAGACTCAAGGCAAAGGCTGTTTTTCCAACGGAGGGCCTTGCAGCTATTATGACGAGATCTGATTTGTGAAAACCCGTTGTGAGTTTGTCAAGCTCATTAAAGCCCGTTGGAATCCCAGTAACAAGGGCTGCGGATTCTCCAAGCTCTTCCACACGCTCTTGTATTCTTTCAAGTTCTTCAAAAACATCGTGCATTATTTGTTTTATATGAGAGTAATTTTTAAGGGCACGGGATTCCGCTATTTCGAATATGAGCTTTTCTGCGTTGTCAAGAACTTCATCTATATCCCCTTCTTCCGATGCCATTTCAACTATTCTGCTCGAGGCTGTTATGAGCTGGCGGAGTATTGATTTATCCCTTACTATTTTTGCATAATGGAC
>JAMOOR010000237.1 GCA_027065235.1 Thermotogaceae bacterium
AAGAGTGCGTTTATAACCTCACTCATAAAGTCTCCAAATCCTGGAGTATCGACAACCGTTACTTTTCCATCTTTCCACTCAAATGTTGCAAGATGGGAAGTTACGGAAGAGCCTTTTTCCTGTTCAATCGGGTCGTAATCAACCGCTTTTGGACCGGGTTTGTCCACCTTTCCAACAAGGTTCAATATGGATGAAAGAAGATGGGACTTTCCGCAGCCGTTATGTCCAACCAAAGCTACAGTTCTTCTCTTTTCTATGGGGACCTGTTTCACTACCGTTCACCTCCTGCGAATGTTGAATTCTACGCTTTTTGAATTATAACATTATTATTTTATCAGCTTAAACCTTACTTTAAATAATCTCTAATAACTTTTCCTATGTTTCTTGCAACTTCTGTAGCAGAAAAGCTGTATTGACAGTCAGCATACTCCGTTGTTCTTCCATGGATGTAGGCTGATACTATTGCAGCTTCTTTAGCACTTAAGCCTTGCGCCATAAATGATGCTATCATTCCCGTTAGAACATCGCCGCTTCCTCCTTTTGCAAGGCCCGTATCACCAGTTATATTGAAGTAAGTCTCTTTACCATCAGTCACTATTGTCGTAGCGCCTTTTAAAAGAATAACTATTCCGTATTCCTTTGCAACTTCTTCTGCAAGCTTATAGTTATAAATCACATCTCTTGTGTCCTTTCCTAAAAGCCTTGCAAATTCTCCTGGGTGGGGCGTTATAATCGTTGGAGCCTTTCTTTCTTTAAAGAATGTTATATCTACGTTATTAAGCGCATCTGCGTCGACAACCGCTGGTCTTTCGACCTTAAGTACGCTCTTCACAAAATTCTCAATATTTTTTCCTTGAGAAAGCCCTGGACCTATGGAAAATACATCTACCTTTTTCAGAAAGTCCTTTACAAAATCTACAGATTTTTCGCAAAAGTATCCGTCGCAAGATGGAACGGGCACCGTTATAACTTCTGGTGCTACCATCGCAGGGATTTCGTGAATTTCTTCAGGAACCAGAAGGTAAGTAAGCCCTACTCCTGAATGTAGTGAACCAAGGGCGGAGAGCACCGCTGCGCCCTTGTAAATTTTGCTTCCTGCAACTATTGCAACTTTTCCAAAGGTGCCCTTGTGAGAATCCTTAGGCCTTTCTGGCAAGATTTCTCTTACAAAATTGGCAGTTGTTATGTAACGAGTTATGTTGAATCTATCTGCTAAATATTTGGGAATTCCGATAGAGGCAACTTTGAGTTTTCCCGTGTATTCTCTTCCAGGATAGAGGATGTGCCCGACTTTGGGATATGCAAAGGTTACAGTTAAATCACATCTAATGGCCCTGCCCATAACTTTTCCTGTGTCAGAATCTACACCACTTGATATATCAACACAAACCTTGTATGCTGGCGCCATGTTTATCATATCTATAACCTCTGCTACATCTTCTCTTACATCGCCCTTCAAACCTATTCCAAGGATGGCATCTACTACAACATCAGCGCCCATCAAAAGGCTCTCAAAACCTGCAAGATCGATGTCTTCACCAAGAACAAAGTAGTTTCCCCCCATTTTTGTGTAAACTTCGAAATTTTCTTTGGGATTTCCTTTAAGCTCTTTTG
>JAMOOR010000238.1 GCA_027065235.1 Thermotogaceae bacterium
TAAACCCTCTGTGGAGTCAATTGCAACTTCAGATAATCTACCTTTCAAGCTTTCCAATGCGCTTTTCCAGTCCGTTTCTTTTATATCCTTAAAAGTGAAAAAAATGACTGGAAACTGGTGAAAATATTCTTTAATAATGGCTTTCTCTTCCCAAATTTTAAGACCTTCAAATAAATTCTCCCTGCTTCTTAGAGAAAAGAAGTGCTTTAGCATGTTCAAGTTAAGGGTTTTTCCAAACCTTCTTGGTCTTGTTATGAGCTTTATTTTTCCTGGCAAATCTATGATATCTTTTATTAAGAGTGATTTATCTACATAGTAATAGTTTTTCTTTATCATATCCGGAAATTCGCTGACGCCAATAGGAAGTTTCTTCATTGCGATCACCTCATGATCGATTATAGCACCCCTGATCTTCACTTATCTTTCGTATAGTAGATCAAGTAATAAGGAATTACCACAAATATTATTGGCCCTACTATATTTCCCAATGTAACAGGAATGAGATTGTTAGTTATGAAAGCTCCCCATGAAATGTTGGAAAAGTCGCTCAGCTTTGCCAAATTTTCTATAAATATTCCCGTTGACACAAAGTACATATTTGCTATTGAGTGCTCAAAGCCTGAGGAAACAAAGGCACTTATCGGAAATAGGACTGCAAACACCTTTCCTGTTATAGTTTGCGCGGATGTAGCCATTATTATTGCTAGGTTAACTAAAATGTTACACAGCATTCCTCTAAAAAACGCTGCTGACCAATCCAATGAAACCTTTGCAGATGCTATATTAAGGGCTGTCATTCCTACTCCGTTCACATTCTCAGGAGTTCCCCAAAGTCCAGTTTTTACAAACATCCAAGCTAAAATAACAGAACCTATGAAATTCCCGATATAGACTATCAACCAATTTCTGAAAACACCACTTAACTTAATTTTTCCTGCAAGACATGTTAAGCTCATTAAAACATTTCCCGTGAAAAGCTCCGCACCGGCTATTATGACAAGCATAAGTCCTACGGAGAATACAGTTCCACCTATAAGCTTTTTAATTCCGAAAGGTTCAACTGCTGTCATGGTTGTCGTGGCAAATATGGCACCGAATCCTATGTACATACCTGCCAATATAGAAAGGAGAAAAAGTTTATAGGTTGCCATCTTTGCCTTTATATCACAAACAACGGGCAAAACCTCCGTGAAAATCTGCCTTGGGATCAAAAAGAGTCTTCCCGGCATTCTCCCACCTCCCCTTGAAATTATTTGTGAAAATTATAACATGTATTCTATAGAGTGTCAAAATTCTATTCCATAGTGTTTTCTCATCTTTTCGTTCTCTTCTAAAGAGAGAATTTCGTCAAAAACTTTGTCTACTTGCTCGTCAGATTTTGTTCTTGGGTCTCTGTAGAGAATCTCTTTTAGGTAATCCAACCTTCTTTCAAGATACGCATTCACAGAGAGTTCCATTCTAACCATTCTTGGGTATAGATAATAACGAATTATTCTGTTTGGAAGTTGCGGTTCTATCTTTTCTGGGTAAATTCCGTTTTCGTCAACAAGTGCGGGAATTTCGACCGCTACATCATCAGGAATGTCCTTTATCACTCCATTGTTTGGTATGT
>JAMOOR010000239.1 GCA_027065235.1 Thermotogaceae bacterium
GTGCTTTTTAAGAAAGAGAAGCTCAAGCCTTTCTTTCTTATCAAGTTCTCCCCCTTCCTCTGTATCGTAAGGAGGGTTGAGCCATAACAATGAAAAAGCATCTCTGGTGCAAATAAGCTCATTTAGGGCATCGCACCAGAGAACGTGATCAAGTCTTTGCTTTGCTGTTTTGTATCTCTCCTTATCTAATTCAACCCCATATGTCTCTGCACCTGTCCCTTCTGAAAGAAGGGCAAGTGCCTCACCTTCTCCACAGCAGGTGTCAATCAGCCTCGCCTGCTGGGAAATCTGAAGAAGCTGTTTTATCTTTTGCACAACCTCAATGGGTGTAGGATAGTATCCCATTTTCTCCTGGCTTGCTAAGCGTGCCATTTTTTTCCCTCCTTATCGTGGATTTTAAAAAAGCAGGGAAACTGAGAAAGCAGCTCCCCTGCTAAGGAAAAAAAGAGAAGATTAGAAGTGATAATTGTAGGATTGGATTACAAGGATTTTTTCAGTGTTTTCTTTTTTGAGTCGCTGGAGATACTCCAGAAACCCCATTTCTGTGTCAAGGCTTTGTTCCCATGCAAACCAGAATCTTGAATCCCAAGCCAGCCACCTTATCTTCCACATTTGAGGGTCATCTTTCTGTATCTCTCTCTTAATCTCTTCAAGCCGTCTTTTCTTATATTCTCTTAAAGCAGATAGAACAGGTTCAACAGATACTTCAAAAACAGCATGTGTTTCTCCATCAACATCTTTAAGGTTCACGAAAGAGCATTGATCATCACTTATGTGAAAGTGTTGTTTAAACCACTCGCAGTCTTCCTCAAAATCCTCTGCTTCAGTAACATAATCACACCCTGGGATCCACTCTTTCATCTCCCAGGGCTCCCATGGTAGCTCGTATAGGCCACCACGATGTTGAATCTCTGGATAGTTGTCTATAACGAAGATTCTCCCGTACATAAGGCACACCTCCTTACTTATTTTTTTAAGCTGTTTTTTTGAAGAAATCCTAAATTAGGATCAGGAATTTTCCAGAAGCTGTTTTAACTGAGGATAAAGCTTTTCAGTTTCTTCAAACCATTCAAGTCTAAGTAGTTCTTCAAGCTCAAACTCAGTCTCGCATGAAGGACAAACAGCGTGAGAAATGAAGTATGTGGCTTGAGAATCATCTGAAATTTCTATTTCTCCATCGTAAATTGTTACCTGTTGTGCAACAGTACCCAAAAATATCCATCTTTGAGCTGGGCTGGACTTTTTGCATTGAGGACATCTAATCTCCATAGCACACCTCCTTGGTTTAAATATAGGGTAAATACGCTCTTTCGAGCTTGTCTTTTATCGAACGGGCAAACTCCACACTTGCCTTGTTCCTGTCATCAAAGCTGAAGCCGTCTTCGGCGAGCCTTTTTAGCCACTGGATGCAAAATCTGGTAAAGTTCTGCTGAAGGGTGGGATGCCACTGTTCGATTTCGTGAACGAGTGCGTCCTCAACGTTTCCACATTGGTTAAAATAGTCTTCTAAAATTTCGCTGACTTGTTTGGGATCTCTGTTCATAACACACCTCCTCTTAATTGTTATTTTTGAATAAAGAACGAATAACCCTGCTCATGCAGGATTTACA
>JAMOOR010000240.1 GCA_027065235.1 Thermotogaceae bacterium
ATACAAGTTCTCACCATTTAAAGCCCTTTTAAGAAGCTCCTTCAAATCCTCTCTTCCTCTAATAGCTTCAAAGACTTTTGAAGAAGTTTGTTTATATAGCATTTTAACTTTCTCCTTCGGATCACCATTTGAAGTAACTTCCGCCATAACCCACGGCACACCACCAGCCATGTCCACAATGTAATCCGCATCTTCTTTCGATAAACCCTCATCAATGAGTATCTCCCTCGCTGTATCATCATCGAAGTAGTCAACAAGATAATAGATAGATGTATTCTTCAGTGAGGAGCTTGTGTATACCTCCTCTATGAAGAATGTATCAGATGTCATTACTATTACATGTGCAAGATGCAACACCTTTGTTAAGCGAACAAAAAAATTGAATAGCTCATTTACAAGGAGCCTTTGATTGTTCGGTGTGTTCATATATACACCTTTTAGCTTTTGCAATTCATCAAATACTATTATCGGTTTCTTTCCTTCTACTCTCCTCTTCTCAAGTTCCCTTCTCATATAAGAAAGTGGGTTATCTTTCTTTGACATAACATTACTCAGTTCTGACGGATCAAGCTCGAATACCATCACATTTATCTTAAACATCTTTGAAAGCCCTTCAAGCATCTTCTTCTTCCAGCCCTTCTCTTTAAAGAATATACCGAGAACACTTTCATAACCTGATACGAGCTCTTCTCTCAGGTCATACCAGTATATGGCATAATCGTTTTCAGGGAGATCCTCTGCAACTTTCATAAGAAGCGTGCTTTTCCCAGAAGACTTTGGTCCATACACAAAAAGTATGGAATTCGGCTCACTCTCAATATGTGCCTTTAAATCTTTTACTTCTTTCTCTCTATTCCAAAACCACACATTTATCACCGCCTGTGATTTTCCTTCTTTTTGGGATTATAGCATAGGCGAATTATGGAAGAGGAAAGCTAAAAATCAGGAAAATTTAAAAAAAACCACAGGGTGCGGGAATGATCTGTTTATATGCTTTTATTGATCTCATGTGTTATTTTCTTTATATTACTTTGCATCATTTTCTAAGATGATCCCCAATAACTAAACAATAAAAGTTGCTACTTTTATTCATCCAGCTCAAGAGGCTTTTTCCAGCCTTGCAAGAAGGCTATTATGAAGGTTGTGCATAAGCTTTTGAGGATTATTTTTGATATGCTTACCTATAAAAGAGCTTATATTCCTCATCCTGAACGTCTCCCGTCTAATAATTTTTCATAGTTGACTCTGTTTCTCACTCCCGTGTAGAATTATAATCGTAATTAAACTTGTAGAATTATACTTAAAAGGGAAAAAGATGGGGTTAAAATCAGGAACATCGCTCTTTCTGTATATCTACTGGATAGGAATTTAAAATCTTCTTATACCCTGCCTGACAATATCTTGTCACTCAGGAAATTGATTAGATTCAGGGCTTCTTTAACAAAACCCATATCTAATTTGCAACATGCCTGAGATACTTAACTTTTTCACGATGCTATCTTCCAATGTGTTGATATCCCTGCTTTGCAATCAGGGTGCTAAGGCTTGTGCCGAAGTATAGGAGGAAATACAATGAACTTGTAAAAAAGGGTAAGCAT
>JAMOOR010000241.1 GCA_027065235.1 Thermotogaceae bacterium
GAATCTCAACCGCATTATCGTAGAAAGAGAAGAAGTAGTAAGTGAAGAGGAAATTCTGGCTCGCCTCAAAAGCGAGATACAAAAGATATGTGGCCAGGAGCTCAAGCCGATACTCTGGCCGGAACGCCCAGGAGATGTGCCAGATGTTAAAACGCTACAACTTGCGGTGCTTTCGCCGGCTTACGCCATGGGAAACGGGGCTGAAGAAAGAGTACTTTCCTTTGTCAAAAAGATTTTTGAAAGCGCTGGGCAGGGGTTCCGGACCTATCGCAATGCCCTCTTTGTGCTCCTCCCCGAGGCCAGGAGGGTGACAAAGCTTCTCGGAGAGATAAGACGGGTGCTTACTCTTGAACACCTGGTGGAAGACAAAAGCCTTGCCGGAATGCTCCGTAAGGAGGACATAGGTGAGCTAAAAAAGCGCCTCAAAGAGGCCAAAAGCAGTATCTCTCACAGCATCCTCTTGGCCTACAGCAAGCTTGTGCAACTCAAGTCCGGTGGAGAACTAAAGGTTTGTGACCTACCGATGCATATTGCCGGAAAGAGTGTAAATCTTACCGCCAGAGTACGGGAATACCTTATGGAAAACGAGCGGATCTTACGGGAGATGAGTCCTAAGTATCTCGTACAAAAGACCTTTGCTCCATATGAAGATGAAAAGACCTTTGGAGAGATTTATGAAGTATTCCTTAAGACGCCAGGGCTTGCATTGCCTCTTTCTGAGGGCGTAGTGCGGAATGCGGTGAAAAACGGGGTCCGTACTGGACATTTGGGTGTGCGGATTGGAGAAAAGGTACTGATAGGAACAACTATTCACGAAATGGACATCTTTCTTGATACACCAATATTAAAACCAGAAGCAGCTCGCGCAGAAAGAGATAAACTTATAGTGCAAAATGGAAACGCGATTCAGGAGTTACAGACATCAAAAACTTCTCAAAAGACCGAGGAGCAGGCTGTTATTTCCGAAGCCAGAAGAGAAGGAAAATTGACGCATAGAAGACTTAAGCGTAAGGTTTATATACGTGCTAATATTCCTTGGGACAAGATGGCGCCTATCATCTCAGGCGTAATCGCCCCTTTAAAAGCGGAGGCAGAGGTCAAAGTGGCCCTTGAAATAACCGCTCTTTCCGCCTCCGGGATTAACCCAACTACTCTGGAAACCAAGGTAAAAGAAACTCTTCAACAAATCGGGGCAGAGATAGAAGCATGGCATGAGGAGTTGTTTTAATTACTGGATGGAGAAGATAAACATAATTGTGTAAAAAACTGAACATGTTCAAAAAACCTTTTTAAACACCCTTATCTTAGAGTCAGGAGAAGACAAAATGATAAAAGAAAATGTAAAAAAGATTATGTCAGAGCTTCCTGAAGGGGTTTTGCTTGTTGCTGCAGCAAAGACCAGGACTCCTGAAGAGATCTTGGAGGCAATAGAAGCAGGAGTCCAGATTATAGGAGAAAACTATGTTCAGGAAGCAGAAAAGGCCTTTGAGGTTATTGGAAACAGGGCTGAGTGGCATATGATAGGCCATCTCCAGACAAATAAAGCAAAAAAGGCGGTTAGGATATTTGATATGATAGAAACCGTAGATTCAATT
>JAMOOR010000242.1 GCA_027065235.1 Thermotogaceae bacterium
TTTTTGGCACAAGATTAAGCTTTGTGAGATCATGCAGAGCCTTACCTGTTCGCGGATTTATAAACTCTTCGAAATATTCCGCCCACCCTTGAAAATTCATTCCAAAGTCAAGAAGGGCGCATTCTCTATTTCTTGAACATACGCTGATTTTGTTTCCACCTATCGTTTCGTACCCGTCATGTATTATTATCTCCATAAAACTTCCCTCCAAATGGTCTAAAAGCCTATTCTGATTATATCAAGGCATCAATATCAGATATAATATAAAAAACTTTGCTGGGGAAAAGGAGTAGAAAAATGAAAAAAATCTTTTTGGCAGTGGCGTTTCTAATCTTTATTTTATCGTTGAGCTCTTGTATACCGCTTCTTTTGATCCAACTCAAGGTCAATAACGCTATAGCTGGAAGGGTAATGGAACTGAAAGTACATCTAATTAACGTGGGGAAAAAAGGAGAGAAGGTTTACATAGAAAGGCTGACGGATGATGGAAGCTACGTCATACTAGAGAGAGAAGCAACTCTGGATGATGAAAAAAATGCAATCTTTAAAGTTATAGAGTTCAATTCTGGTGATGTTTTTTATAAGGTGAGTGGAGAGGATTTTTCTAGGGTTTTTAAAATCACTGTTAAAAAGCCGTCATGGGCTGTGGGGGTGTACATGGCAGCTGATAATTCATTAAACGATTTAGCGCTTTACGATATAGAAGAGATGACAAAGCTATCCGGTGATGTGGCGCTATATGTTCTGTGGGATAAAAAAAGACTTCTTGATGAAGAAGTTTATTTCTCTTCAACACCCGTATATCTTGACCTAGGAGAAGAGATAGACTCAGGCAACGAAGAAACATTAAAGAATTTCTTAAGGAAACTACTTTCTATAGATGCAGAAAAGTATGCAGTTATTTTATGGAATCATGGATCGGCGTGGCTCTGGGATTCTAAGTATGAAAAGAAAAAAGATATGGCACTTGAATTCATCGCCATTGATGATGACCCAAAAGATGCCCTGTCGATGAGGGAGATTTCAAGCATTTTGAGAGATGTTCTCAATTATTTTGGAATTGATAAGCTGGGAATTTTGGGTATGGATGCATGCGTTATGGGTAACTTAGCAGTTGCATACCAGATGAGAAATGTTGCAGAGTATTTAATAGCCTCAGAAACGGTTGAGCCAGCGTATGGCTGGGATTATGAGTTCTTAAGTGATGTAGATGATGATACAACTCCATCCCAGCTTTCTAAGATGATCGTTGGTAGATACAAAGAGTTTTACAAGGACTACACATATCCCTTTACGCTTTCTGTCTATGACGAGGATAAAATAAATGATCTTGCAATATCCCTTTCAAATCTTGGAAAAGCTTTAAGTGATGCTATAGAGGAAGATAGTTCAATTAAAGAAAAGATTTTAAACGAAGTGGTTCCATATATTGCAAACATGTACGATTCCCAATTTAGTGAAGGAAAGAATCTTGTTGATATAAAAGACTTTGTCTGTAAATTGGAAAAGGCTGTTGATTCATTGCATATTTCATCTGATGCATATGGGGTTCTTAACTCTCTAAAAGACGTTGTTGTATATAGCTATTCTCAGG
>JAMOOR010000243.1 GCA_027065235.1 Thermotogaceae bacterium
TTTAAATGAGATATATATAACCGGGTATTTATGGTAATGCTCCTGTACTATTCCCTTCTCGTTCCATATTTTGAGGTTTTCAAATAAACTATCCTCTTCATCCATTGAGAAAAAGTGCAGCATCATGTCCATATTAAGCGTTTTGCCAAACCGGCGCGGGCGCGTGATGAGTTTTATCTCGCCCGATAGTGTAACTATGTCTTTTATAAGCATAGACTTGTCTACATAATAGTAATTGCCTTTTATGAGCTTTTCAAAGTTCTCCACGCTTGTCGGGAGTTTTTTCATTTGCCATCACCTCGGGTAATTACAAATTTTTCTTATGGAGTTTTTCAAAAGCTCTTCAACGGATTCTCCGTCAGATTCGTCCAACACTCTGTTTATCCTATTTCTCAATATATGTTCTACATGTTTTTTAATTCTTCTTTTTTGTCTTTCTTTTATCTCGCCACTTTCTACAAGGTACTTTTCATGCTCTTGGATTTTCTCTATAAGTTCTTTAACACCTGTTCCATCCGTTGCAACCGTTCTGACTATTGGTGGTGTCCAACCTTTTCTTTCAGATATTTCCAGCATCGCTCTTATACTTAATTCAAGTGCATCTGCACCTGTCATATCGGACTTATTTATAACAAAAACATCGGCAATTTCAACTATTCCAGCCTTCAGCATTTGTATTTCGTCACCACCTCCGGGTGCTAAAACTAAAAGAACAGTCTGAGCAACAAAAACTATGTCTATCTCGGTTTGGCCTGCTCCAACGGTTTCAACAATTATCACATCAAAATCAAATCCTTTCATCAGTTCGATCACATCGAATATCGAGTCGTTTAAACCTCCAAGTGCACCTCTGCTTGCCATACTCCTTATGAAAACCCCTTCATCTGTAAAATGTTGCTTCATCCTTATCCTATCACCTAAAAACGCTCCTCCGCTGAAAGGACTCGATGGATCAACCGCTATTACACCTACTTTATAGCCCAATTTCCTGTATTCCTTTATCATTACATTCACAAGGGTGCTCTTTCCCGCTCCAGCAGGACCTGTAACTCCGATAACTATAGCTTCTTTTTTATCAAGATCTTTAATAATTTTTCTTGCAGAGAGAGGGTCATTTTCCACTTGTGTTATCAGTTTGGATAGAGTCTTTATATCCTTTTCCATTTTCCACCCTCCTCAACAAGTTCGTTTTCCATATCTTGAATCAAGGAACTTACAAAAGACCTGAAAAGATAGAAAAAGCCATGAGGAAATTTTAAGGAGAATTTTTTTGCTAACTTGAAAGCAGCTTCTTCAACAGAATGAGGCTCTTTTAATATATCTAAGAGATCGTTCTCAATATCTTCAATTCTTTTCATCATGAACTCAATGTCTTTCGTGGGATTCTTGGAAGGTTTACCATGAGCTGGTACGACCACTTCATAGTCCATGTTTTTAAACTCTTCAATAGTCTCCTTCAATTTAGAAACGGAGAAATGGTAAGGATAACCGTATTTCTCCAGTATTTCCATATCAAAGTAGAGATCACCTGTGAAAAAAACACCGTTATATAGAAATCCAGTATGGCCGGGAGTGTGACCGGGAAGGTTAACCACTTTAATAGGCAGATCATTTGGAAAAGGGGTAGACACAGATTTTCTTGCTCTAAAGAAAGTTTTCTTGAAAACCTTCGGGGGTTCCGAGCCAAAAAGATAATAGCCCTCAAGATCTGGATTGTTTATAAGGTGCACTTCAACTTCGTTGGTATATATAGGGCAATTAAAATCTCTTTGATAAAGATAGTTCAAGAGTATATGATCAGCGTGGTGATGGGTGTTTAATACGATTATTTCCTTACTCCCAAACTTTTCTTTAATTTCTCTGAAAGCTTTCTTTGATGTACCGGGGTCTATGACATAGACTTTATCATCTATGATTAAAACTCCTACATTTGTTGAGGTTTCTATCACATATGCATCTTTTGAAATTTCGGTCAACAGCTTCACCTCCCACTTCATGAGGATACCATATTGAACAAAAACTTCACCATGGATGTCAAAGTAAAGTGGAAAATATGGAAAAGGAGGGATAACGGATGAAGAAATATTTGGCAATTCTTCTTATTCTTGCTACGGCACTTAGCAGCTTTGCAATACTTAATCCTAATTATGTAAGCCCTGTCGTTACCGTTGTTAAGCATTGTGCTCCGGCAGTTGTAAGGATCGAGGTTACAAGAATTGAAAAGGTTCCTTTCTATGATCCATTTGCAGATCAATTCTTTAGGAAGTTCTTCGGAGAAACTCCATGGGGATATCAACAAAGAGAAGTTAAAGCTCTTGGATCAGGTTTTATCTTTGATAAGGAAGGATACATATTAACCAACGAGCATGTTGTAAAAGATGCAAAAGATATAAAGGTAACTATGCTTGATGGGTCAACTTACAAGGCAGAATACATCGGTGGAGATGAAGAGCTTGACATCGCAATAATAAAAATCAATCCGAAAGGAAAGGAACTCCCAACTTTAGAACTTGGAGATTCTGACAATATAGAGATAGGTGAATGGGCTATAGCAATTGGAAACCCTCTTGGCTTTAAACATACAGTTACCCTTGGAGTTGTAAGCGCTCTCCATAGGAAGATACCAAAACCTGATGGACAAGGTTATTATACAAATCTTATCCAAACAGATGCGGCTATAAATCCTGGAAACAGTGGGGGACCACTTCTTAACATTCATGGCCAAGTTATTGGTATAAATACGGCCATAATAGCTCCAAGCGAGGCTATGAATATAGGGTTTGCTATTCCCATAAACACCGCCAAAAGGTTCATAGAATCGCTTATAAGGACTGGAAAAGCGGAAAAAGCCTATCTTGGTGTAAGAATCACGGATGTAACTCCTGATCTTAAGAAAGCTCTTGGTCTTAAAGTTGACAAAGGGGCGCTTGTCACAGAGGTTATAAAAGGCTCTCCTGCTGACAAAGCCGGAATTAAAGAAGGAGATGTCATCATAAAGATAGACCATCAAGAAATATCCAGTGCTGGAGAGCTTGTATCTGCGATACATACATACACTCCGGGAAGTAAAGTAACGGTATATATTTCAAGGAAGGGTAAAGTAAGAAAACTTGAAGTTGTTCTTGGACAATACAACGAGGAAGTTCAAAACTCTGCAAAAGAATTTTTAGGTGTAGTTGTGGACGAGATAACAGGTGGCGATAGAGAAACATTCTCAATACCTACTTACATCCAGGGGGTTATAGTAAAGGAAGTTAAAAAGAATTATGCAGGTCTTAGAGTCGGTGATGTTATAATGAAGGTAGTGGTCAACGGAAAGGAATACACTATCACTTCAGTGAAGGACTGGAACAAAGCTGCAAGTGCCGTGAAAAAAGGAGATTACATAGCGCTTTATGTGTATAGAAAAGGGGCAAAAGTCTTTCTTGCCTTCCCGTACATGGGAGAATGATTGAAGGGGGGCAAGCCCCCCTTTTATTTTTTAGGTGGTGACAACCAGTGAAGAAAGTTATCATTTTACTGATGTTGATTCTGCTAGTGTTACTTAGTTTCTCACAGGAAAATGACAAGGTCACCATAGTTTTTGTTTCTCAACCAGGAGTTAATGTTTATATAAACGGGAGCTTCATACTGACGATAGGATCTTCAGGAAATGCTACTTTTTCTTTCTCCTTAGGTAACTCATACGATATTTATGCCGACAGTGATTACTATATTCAAATTGGCGATCCACTGATAACAACTACAAGTGATGGTAAAACTGTAGTGTTTCTCAACATGAAACCCGCTGCATGGATTGGAGTAATTTCGAATGTCTATCCCGTAGAGATCTTTGTGGATGGGGTTTACTACGGAACAATAGAAAGCGAAGATGATATGGTAAAAATTCCAGCTGGCGTCCATGATATTATAATTTCTTCCACGGGATATGTGGATGAAAAACTGAGTCTGTCAATTTCATGGAAAGAAGAAAAATATGTGAAGGTAACATTAAAAAAAGCAAAACCTGAACTTTACATAATACTTCCCTACTCTGAATTTTCCCCCAATGGCGATTGGGATAAGGATGAACTTGAAATAAAAATCTACGCTTCACAGCCGGCCACCGCTACGGTTCTTATAAAAGATTTAGGTGGAAAAATTTATATGGAAAAACAGGTGCTTCTCAGCGCCGGTGTAAATGAATTTAAGTGGGATGGCAAAGGCGCTCCGGATGGAGAATATGTTCTCCAAGTAAGCGCAATGGGAAAAACTCAGGAGAGAAGGGTAACCGTTACAAGGAAGAATTATACATACAAAAAAGAAATCATATTTGCGACTTTAGGGTTGTTTTCTGCTTTAGTAATTGCCGCATTTTTCCTTCTAAAATAGTACTCCTAAAGCTCTTTTTGACTAGTTGGATAAATCCTGTTTAATATAGCTGTTGGTGTTGTTAACATTTATTGGGAGGCGTCGTAATGAATAAGGCAAAAGCGATTACTTTAGTGGGTTTTATCATTTTCGTTACCATTATCCTTGGGATTTTTGGATTTTCAAGGCTTGAGATGTCTTCGAGTCTTTCCATTTTGCCTGAGAACGATCCCGCTGTTAAAGAGTTGAAGGCGGTTAAAAAATCCTCGTCGGAGGAAGGAGTTATTCTGTGCATTTTGGAATTAAAGCCCGAAATAAATGGAACAATTTTTGAGAGCAAGCAAGCTATTGAAGAAATTGAAAAGTTGGTAGAGCTTCTTGAAAATAAAGAGACTGTAAAGAATGTGGATTCAATATTGGAGGCTTCGAAATTAGAAGTGAAAGGGTTTACGATCAGTTATAAAAGATATCTTGAAAGCGATCCTAAGGAAATATTGAATGATCCCTTTTATGTGAATAACATAATAAGCAGAGATGGAAGAACCACAGCTGTGATCATACATTTGAAAGAAAGCGATAAAAATCTTGTTAAAGAGCTTGAAAACATCAAATTAAAAAACTTCTATATGACAATTACGGGTCAACCTGTAGTGGACTTTGAGATAGACAAGTCCGTATGGGTACTGGCGACGGTTTATCCAGCTCTTCTTTTTTTGTTGATGTGCGGGGTATATTACCTTAGACTCAAAAGCTTCTTAGCGGCCATTCTTCCTCCACTATCGGCAATTTTATCTGCTGTATGGACATATGAACTGATGGGTATAATGGGCCTTCCAATTAACATATTAACGGCTTCGGCAGGAATTTTCTTGATAATCATCACACCTGCGTATGGATTGCATTTTGTAGATAGACTGATTTATCATGTAAAGGATCATCCCACTGATGGTGCAATAAAGAAGGCCATAAAAGATGAATGGCGCCCGATCTTTCTTTCAGCTATCACCACAGCTTTGGCTTTTTTGTCATTTCTTTTCACGCCATTAAAGGCTTTTAGAGAACTTGGAATAATTGTGTCAATAGGGATTTTTTTGAGCTTAGTGGCTGTTTTTGTGGTAATACCCTCGGTAGTTATAATAGCAAACGCAAAATTTCACAGTAATTTAAAAAATCATCATAGAAAAAGAAAATGGAAAATTCCTAATCTCGGCAAGAAAAAGTACTGGAAATATGGCTTCTTAGTGGCTTCGCTTATCATGCTTGTCACATCGATATGGATAATTCCTCGATTGGAAGTGAATTTTGATAACTTTGGTTACTTTCATAGAAATTCTCAGGTTCGTTTATCAGCGCAAAAGGCTATAAAGGATTTTGGATGGGCTATACCTTTATATGTTGTTGTCGAAAAATCTTCACCATTCACAATGGATGATCAAAAGCATTTAATTGATTTTTTGGATAAAGTGGAAAAGCTAAAAGAAGTTAACGGCACTATAAGTGCTCTTGATTTTTGGAGATATTACTCTATACCACTTCCATTGGTGCAAATACTTTCAAGAAGGACTGATGAACTTTCTGATTTAATTATTGGGAACACCTTAAAGATAACAGTTAAAACACCTTACACCGATTCGGAGAATTTTCAGAAAGTAGCGGATAAGATAAGAGAGATTGGCTCTTCTCTTCCTAAAAGCCTCAAGCTGTACGTTGCTGGTGAACCCTTAGCTATGGCTTCTTTGAATGAAAAGATAATGAAAAGCCAGATGATCTCCGTTATTTTTACCATTGTTTTCATTTTTGCGCTTATGCTTGTTATATTCAGAAAGTTATCTAAAAGCTTTCTTGCTGTTCTGCCCGTTTCGCTAACCTTGGTTTTCAACTTTTACTTTATGTCATTGGCGGGCATTTGGCTTGAGGTTTCAACAAGTATAGTTGCAAGTATATTGGCAGGACTGGTTATCGACTACTCCATACATCTTATGGAAGCTAAAAACCGTGGGATAGCTGCGGAAAAGCAAGTGATCCCTGTTATAATAAGTAACAGCATTGGTTTGATTTTAGGTTTTTTGACATTGATATTCTCTCCAATGGCGCTATACGCTCGTTTAGGAATTCTCATCGCCGTCGGAATAGCCTTTGGAACGCTTTCCACAATTTTGCTGGTGAGTGATTGAAGGAATGAGATAACAAGAAAAATAGGAGTAAATCGCAGGGGCTTAGTGAAAAAGGTTTAAAACTCAGGGAGATGGCAGACAATTTGGCGGAACTTGTAAAGAGGTTCAAAGTTTAGTATGAATTTGATTGAAAAATGAAAGCCCCCTTGTGGGGCTTCTAATGTTTTAGAAATGTTTGTGGAAGCTTATAAAACTCTTGTTTGTTTTCTTAAGCGGCTTGTTTGCAGGTTGGGTAAATATTGTGGCAGTTTATAAATTTAAAAAGATGGGAATACCCGAATGGAAGAAAGCTTTTAAAGTGTCCCTCCATATACTCTTGGGAGCTATAATGGGCTCTTCAAGAGTTGTTTCTATACTATAGGAGTTGCTTAAAAGCTTTGTAGGTCTTCTTCTCATTCTCAATGGATATTACTAATGCAAATGTTTATTTCGCCGTAAATTCATTTCTGATTTTTCTTCGTCATGGTAAAATCCCAGAAAGGGAAAGGGGGTATTTTCGTGAACTATCTTTTGTGGGGGCTTTTCGGGTATTTTATAGGAGCGATTCCCTTTAGTTTCATATTGCCAAAGCTTAAAGGTGTGGATGTGAGAAAAGTTGGAAGCGGGAATGTTGGTGGAACAAATGCTCTAAGAGCGGCAGGACCATTAATAGGAGGCCTATCAATGCTTTTTGACACGCTAAAAGCTTTCTTCCCCGTGTTTATTGGCTACCATATAACCCAAGACCCAAAGATTGCAGCAGCGGTTGCCTTTGGAGCCATTCTTGGCCACTCCTTTCCCATATATCTTAAGTTCAAAGGTGGAAAGGGCGTTGCTACAACCCTTGGTGCGATGTTTGCTCTTTGCTGGCAATGCTCCCTTTTCTTTTTAGCTATATGGTTCTTCGTTGTTACGGTAACTCAATATGTATCCTTGGCTTCACTTGTAGCGCTATTTTCTGCAACGGTTTTCGCTTTTTGGCTTAAAGGAGAAATAATAGGTATTCCTTTTTTGATTCTTTCTACTTTTTCCTTGCTGCGGCACAGATCGAATGTGGAAAGGCTTATAAATAAAACGGAAAGGAAGACCAATATATGGGGCTATATAAAAGGGTCATAATATTTGCATTTGTGATTTTAGCTGCATTCGCTTTTTCCCTATCAGATGAAGAGAAAGCCAGGCTTTCCTTTGATAAGGCAATGAAACTGTGGTTCTTTGGAAAAGCAGAAGAGGCTTTGACGGTTCTTGAAGAGACGCTTTACAAACCGATAGATGTAAGAGATATAGCCAAATTCTGGTATCTAAAAGCAAGGATAGAGGTCGATCTTGGAAGGGTTAAAAAGGCTGTAAAGGATTTAAAGAATGTTCTGGCTATCGATCCAACCAGTGTTGAAGTTGTCTCTCTTTTGAAAAGAATAGAATACCTTCTTGATGAAAGAAAGTTTGATAAGAAATACAGAACAAAGGAACTTTTCACCGTGGATGGTATCAGAAACTCCATCGAGTACTTTTACACTATCAACGATGTAGCTGTTTTTGGAGACACTGTTTTTGGTATAGATTCCGCCAACAAAAGGCTTTTGGTATTCAAGGGTAAAGAGCTCTGGGATACGATAAACCTTCCATTTTCTCCACTCACGATAGCGGCCTCGCAATGGGGAGACGTTTATATATCATCCAAAAATGGAGTGTTCAGGTGGATATATGGAACGCATTCAACCACAGAGGTTGCAACAAACCTTAACACGCCTGTTCTTGCAGGATTTGACAGGAGTGGGAACCTGTGGGGAATAGCAGGTTTTAAAATATTTGAAATTTCTGGGAGCAACATTTCATTTTACGATTTCGGAGAACGGCTTCTACCGATGGATTGTGAAGTAGCGACAGATGGACTTTGGATATTGGATGTTATACACAGAAGGATAGCGTTCTTTAGCTTTGAGAGGAAAGATATCACAAAAAGTGTGCCTCTTCCATTTACGGTAAAAGCCTTTGAAGTAACTCCTCTTGGTGATTTCTTGCTTCTTACAGATGATGGGGAAATGTATACTTTTAAAAAT
>JAMOOR010000244.1 GCA_027065235.1 Thermotogaceae bacterium
CGGATAAGGAATATTCCTTCAAAGATGTGGTTAAAGGCGAAGTTGTATTTAAAAAAGGAACCATAGGGGATTTTGCCATCATGAGATCAAATGGACTTCCAACCTACAATTTTGCCGTTGTCGTGGATGATGCATACATGGAGATAACCCATGTTATAAGAGGGGACGATCATCTATCAAACACCCTGCGTCAGCTTGCGATATACGAGGCTCTTGGCAAAAGACCTCCTGTATTCGCCCATGTTTCCATGATACTTGGACCGGACGGTTCAAAGCTGAGCAAAAGGCATGGCGCTACATCAGTTGAAGAGTTCAGAGACAAAGGCTACCTTCCAGAAGCTCTTCTCAATTACCTTGCCCTTCTTGGATGGTCCCATCCCGAAGGAAAGGAAGTTTTAACTCTTAAAGAAATGATAGAAAATTTCTCACTTGATAGATTGAGCAAAAATCCTGCCATCTTTGATCCTAAAAAACTTCGCTGGATAAATTCAGAGCACATAAGGATGCTCAGCGATGAAGAGCTTCTAAAAGTGGCAAAACCATACTTTGAAAAAGCGGGCTACGCAGCAGATGATGAAAAACTCATAAAAATATTAAATGCTATTAAAGATAGACTGCACGAACTTTCTGAAATTCCAGAACTTGTTGACTACTTCTTTGTAGTTCCAAGTGTGAATATTGCTTTCGAAGATAACGAAAAACAAGCTCTAAGAGAAATCCTTGAGAATCTGAAAAACATAGAATGGACGAGGAAAAACATAGTAAGAGCTTTTTCACCAATGAAGAAACACAAAGTTAAGTCAAAAGATTTCTTCCATAAATTGAGGTTAGCTCTTACCGGAAAGGAAGAAGGAGTAGAGCTTGATATATTGATAGAAATTCTTGGACTTGATGAATTTTCCAAAAGGCTGATGAAATACATTTAAAAAGGTGTTGACAGTCTTCCTAGCAAAACTTTCTTTCTCGCCCCAGTTACCGCTGGGGCGTTAGAAAATTTTCCTTTAAAAAATTCGTTCCCAAGCAGTGCAAACCATATAGCCTCTTTAAAATCAGAAAATTTCTCGCTAAATACAAACACCTTAACTCCTATTTCTTCTAACTCTTTTTCAATCATCGCCATCATAAAATCATTTTTCGTTCCACCACCAGAGAAATACGCCTTTTTCACTTCAAATTTTGGAAGAATGAACCTTTCAAAAGAGGACCTTATGGAAAGTGCAGTGTAATATGAAAGGGTTGCAACAAGATCATAAGGATCATCTATATCAAATCTCTTTATGAAACTTTCATTGTAGTATTCTTTTCCTGTGCTCTTGGGAGGAGGTTTCACCATATATTCATCACCATTTAAAACATCTTTTGCAACATCGTGATGAACTTTTCCCTTTTTAGCTATCTTTCCGCCTTCATCGTAATCAAGTCCGAAGTATTTCCTTACGGTGAAATCCAAAAGAGCGTTGCCGGGGCCCATGTCAAAAGCTAAAAGATCGTCTATGTTTTGTGAAAGAACTGTTACATTCGATATTCCGCCTATGTTAACGAGAGCGATTGGCTCTTTCTTTTTTGAAAAAATACAAAAGTCAACGTAAGGA
>JAMOOR010000245.1 GCA_027065235.1 Thermotogaceae bacterium
GTATATCACTGCATTTAAGAAACTACCAATTATCGCCCCAAAAACAAATGCTAAGATATACCACAAGCTTCCCTTTCCTCCTCAGTTAAGAATTCATTGTAAAGTTCCTTCTTTCCGTAGTAATACCAAACGTTGTTATCCTTTATCTCATTCACAAGATTTTTCGCATCTTCAATTCTTCCAGTTTTAACATAGGGTATAACAAGGAGAACTTTTATATTGGTATTAAGCTTTGATTTTTCCAGAAATTCTTCAAGAATCTCTATGACTTTTTCGTATTCTTTTCTTCTCATCATTACCTTTGCCCAAACTTCAAGATCACTGGTGTATTTTGGCGTAGTTGAAGCTATTTTATCTTCAAATTCTTTTGCCTTCCCTTCTTCTCCAATTTTTCTGTAAAGGTCGGCTATCTCATACAGAGCAAGGATGCTTTCTGGATCTCTATGCAGGAGTTTTTCAAGGGTATTAATCGCTTTTTTGCGATCTCCCATTTTTTCATAAGCTTCAGCAAGCATAAAGTATGTTAGCTTGTTTTCAGGAGCCTTTTCAATCTCCTTTTCCCAGTAATACGCCGCTCTTTCGTAGTCTCCAATGTTGAAGTAAGCTTCACCAAGTGAAGAATAAGCCTCTATCATCCATGGATCAATTTCTACTGCTTTGTCAAGGAACACAAGCCCTTCTTCTATTCTGCCCTGCTCTAAAAGAAGTGAACCTTTCAGCTCATAAGCTGGTGCGTAATGTGGGTCGATATCAAGCATGAAGCTTATTATTTCATAGGCAACATCGTACATGCCTTTATCAGCATGTTCAAGCGCAAGATCGTAAAGTCCATTCAAGGATACATGCTGCAGATCATCTACCTTTATTCCAACATCCTCCATCCAATCTCTGAGCTCAAGAAAAGAGACTGGTTGATAGATTTCCTCTCCAAGATCGACGATATTCTCTTCAATGGCTTTGCACACTGCTATTTCTTTCTTCATAATTTCATTTTTAAACAAATCTCCCTCCATTGCTTCCCAATCGCCTTCGTAAAATATATCCCTTATTATCACAGCCAAGGGTGTATTTATGGTTATTTCGGTGTTTACATTTTCTCCAACAATTTTTACAAGCTTCACTTTTTTCCCTCCTTATTCCGCATATACAACAACTCCAAATACTTCTGGACCTGTATGACAGCTAACCGTGGATGATATTCTAACCTCTCCGTGCTTTTCTATTCTATCTCCAAGTTTTTTAGATAAAAGTTCCTTTAACTTTATAGTATGTTTTTTGGTATGCTCTGCTCCCCAAGCAAATACTACTTCTATTTTCTCACTTTCCTTTGTAAATTTCAAAATATTTTCAACAATTTTTTCAATTACCTTTTTCCCACCTCTAACTTTGCAAATAGGTGCTATCTCACCATCTTCATCAACGGTCAATATCGGGAGTATGTTTAAAAGAACTGCTACAAATCCTTTCGCCTTGCCTATTCTCCCATTTTTGATCAGAAATTTTAGCGAAGATACGCTGTACTGCAAAAAAGTACTTTTTCTTATTTTCCAAAATGCTTTTTCTATTTCTTCAAGCTCCATACCTT
>JAMOOR010000246.1 GCA_027065235.1 Thermotogaceae bacterium
TTCTCATCAATAGAAGACCTCATGAAAAGAACAAAAGTCAATAAAGCTCATATAGAAATCATGAGAAAGTATAAAGTTTTAAAGGATCTACCGGAAACCAGCCAGTTTTCCCTTTTCTAAATCAAAATATAACAAGGCAGCTGAAAAATTCTATAAAGGATAGCTATAACATCCTAAAAGCGTCCTAAAAGCGTTGCTTCGTTCTTCACCAGTCTTTAAGAAAAACCTAGCGTTCAGGGCACCCTTTAGGCTAAACTTAACGCTTTTCTTGTACATTAATTATGTCCTATTCTATGTATTTGAGGTTTGTTTATCATTCTCGGAAAGGAAATGCTTACTTTCAAGCTTACCAGGTTTTCTATCTCAATGACTAGGCGGTGAGAATCATCTTTTATTGAGTTTGTTCAGCTTTACTGCCATGCATCTGACTGTGAAGTTTTCACAGCTTGGTGCTAAAAAGAAGGTGTTTATAGGCCCGCTCTTCGGCCGGAGCTGTTTGGGACAGACCACGATCTATTCTAAGTTTTACCACTTGGGCGATTCTACTTCAGAATTTCTCTAAATTCGTCCAAATCTTTTACTGAAATGCTTTTTCTGTGAAGCAAGCTTAATTTTTTAAGACTTTTAATCTTTTCAACAGCTTCTTTTATATCCTCTGGAACGTTTCCAAAACGCTCCTCGAGAATTTCATAGATGTCTTCTCTCTTTCCATTGATAAGCCCTTCTTTTCTCGCCTTTTCCAATATTCTTATCATTTCTCTTTCCTCCTTCCTGCTTGATAGCTCTTCCACTGTTTCATCCGCTTCTTTTACGCTTAGACCGTTTCCTATCATCAATGTTTTTAATGAGCGTTTGAACAGTTCGTATTTTTCTTTAAATAGCTGTTTCATCGCAAGGTCATAGAGCTTTACTATTTCTTTCATGTCTTCTGCTGTCATATAGCATAGCAGTTTTGACAGTGCGGTGCGAAGCTCAAGCAGCCATCTTTTGTCAAGTTTGTTCAGCTCTATTGCTATGTATTTTACTGATGGTATAAGATTTTCATAGCCCGGTGCTGGGAGAATTTTATCTTTTATGTCTGTTTCTATCGTCCAAGTTCCTTTGCCAGTATAAAAGACAACCGGGATTATTTGAGGGTATTTGAATGTTTTTGTTTTTGACTTCTTTGGGTTCTCTTTTATTATATGACCGACTATTCCACCGATGTAATCGTACATCCTGTATGGCATGTTTGGATCTTTGTAGGACTGATGCTCTATAAGGATGTACACATAGAGCTGTCCGCTTTGTGTTTTTATGGAGAATAAAACATCAGGTCTTTTTGCCCTAAGGTCGGATGTTAAAAAGTCTGTGTTGCAGAGTGTTATGTCTGATTCTTTGATGTTGTGTTTTTCCAAAAGTTTTGATAGGAACATTTGCACAAATTCAAGGATTATGTTTTGTCTGAAAATATCTGCCTGAATGCATCGTCAATGTTTTTTACAGGTTTGTTTTTTGTCATACGGAGTTCCCCCTTTTGTATGATTTTATCATTTCCTCGTCCTTTAAAACGATCTTTATATTTCCATCCAATGCCTTTAG
>JAMOOR010000247.1 GCA_027065235.1 Thermotogaceae bacterium
ATCTATATGGATTCCCTTGATCATTGCAAGAAGGTTGGCCTGAGCCTCAGCTATAGCTCCTCTTCTTGCAAGAAGGACTGCCCTCCCAGAAGGTTTTATTTTTTTGTTTATTGCCACGATACCACGTGCTACCACTATCTTTTTATCCCATTTGGGTACGTACTTTGCGGTATGTAGTATATCGTCGTAAATGCTCTCAAGGTTGGCCTTAACTTTTACCGTGTATCCCCATTCATCGTCGTTTTCTTCATATATGACTTCTCCTCCGGCTATAACTCCATTTACCTTTGTTTTCAACTCTTCATTACTCATTACTGCATCCTTTATCGTTACCTCTTTATCTATTTTCACCTTACTTAAGGTTTCCAGTATAGATCTTTTTGCATCTAAAATAGCCGCTTGTCTAGCCATTAAAATAGCCTGAGCTTGTGGCTTCGTTGGATCAGGAAATGCATGTCCCTCAGCTATTATGGTCAGGTTTTCTACCTTTGGCCTTAGAGGAACTATATAGTTGCCATAGGAATAGTAAGTTCCTGTTCCCTTTTCTCCATTATACTCTGCTTCTACTTTGAATTTAACCTCTTGCCCGGACGACTTTTCATCCGTTGTATAAACGATAGCTATCTGAGAAGTCACGCTCCTGGCGATGCGATCAAGAATAGACGAAATTCCTTCAGAGGAATGGATATTAAACACCTTTCCATGTCCGCTGACCAACCTCTTATAATCAGATGTTTCGGGAGATATAGAATAAAGGATGTATCCAAACCGTTCTATCATTCTCCTAACGTCATTAACATCGTATTTGGAAAATCCGCTACCATCACCTTTGTAGTGATACGGGGCATCTGTAACGAGAATGAGTACCTTCATTGACTCCCTTCTTGCTGGAAGTTTCATGGCATACACTAGGGCGTCAAGAGCCGATTCTGGTGTATCTCCTCCACCACTTGCATATAGTGAGGAAAGCCATCTTTTAAACAGGTTCACGTCTATTGTAAAACCATAATCACCTTTAACAACTTTATCCTTAAAAGTTACCAAGCTTAATCTATAATCAAATCCTGCGCTTCTTACGCAATCGACAAAATCTGCTATCTTTGCTTTGACGCTTTGTATTTCATCATCCATACTGCCCGTAACATCAAAAACGATTATGAAATCTACTTCCGGTTTTTTCATGATTGCCTTAACATCTGACAACGCTGCTTCATACCTGTTTCCATCCTCTATAACGTAAAAGTTTGCATTATCAGGGTCCGGAACATCCATATTTGCAAAAACGATCACCTGCGGATAAGAGCTTGTGTCAACTCCTGTGACCTGAATATAAGAGAAAGACAAAACAGAAAGAGAAACTATAAGGAGTACTCCCAGTGATTTCTTCATCACTTACTCCACCCCCTTTGAGCTTTACTCAACACTAAAGAGTATCCAGCTTCCGTCTTCGGCTATGTCTTCAACTTCTGCTTCAAATTTTTCACAACTTGATATCAGATCTATCAAATCTTCAACAGAAAGTGACGTTTCCACTTTGAGCGTATATGGCTTGTAGGAAATTGTTTTAGCACTTTTAAT
>JAMOOR010000248.1 GCA_027065235.1 Thermotogaceae bacterium
TTGGAGTGCAAAATTCCGGTGAAGATGAGACGGATCTGGAATTAAAGATATTCTCCCTAGATGATGCTACTTATACAAAATCCTACAAGGTATTTAATAAGAGTGGAGCTTCATACAACATTCCCGTTTATCTTGTTGGAGGATGGGATGAAAATCATGTCTGGATGATTCATAGTGGACCTGGATCACTGACTCTGTTTTATCAATCAAGTGACAAGGCTCACTCCATAAATTTGGAAGAGGAATGTGGAATAATCAATTTCAACTATAAAAACGAAGGGAAAACTCTGTATATATGGCAGACACCCAAGAATTTCTGGGTTTTTCAATTTCTGGATGATGGTATTAAGAGAAAACATATAGAAATTGCTCCATATGGAGAAATTAAATCTGTTGTTCCCGGAAAATCTACTGGAGATTTTTATATAGGTTTATCGGACGCGAGCGTGCTAAAATACAGATCGTTTGAAAAAGTTGGGGAGATTGGCTTTGAAAACGCTTACGTCAAAGATGTGAAGCTTTCTGAAAATGGATATTTATATGCACTCGTTACAGCTGTGGAAGGTGGAAAAAATTACCTTGTGAAAATTAATCCAACCACCATGACGGAAGTTTCATCAAAACTTATAGATGATGGGACTTTTGAGGCGAATTACATCATTCCATATTTGGATAGGTTGGTTGTTCTGCTCTCCAAACCAGTAGCTCTTGCAGGTGGTTATATGGAGTATTACGCTGTGTACGATGATGAATTTAACACCATAGCTTCACCTACCACAATAGGGTGGATGGATGTGTATCCATTCGGCAAGAGTATACTGAATCCTGGATACGGCGTGGATTCTAATGGAAATTTATGGTTCTTTTTACAACAAAGAAATCCTCTTTACCCTTCGCTGAATAAAATTTCTCATGTTTTGCTGGTTATGGGTGAAGATGGAAAATTACTTGCTCTCGAGGGAAGATTTGATAGAGTTGACCACTTCTCGCTGAAAGATGATAAAGGGATTGTTATAGAGTACGATGAATACTGGGGAAATGAACATTTAAAAACCTTTTCTTTGGTGAAAAGTGAGTGAAGGGGGCTTAAGCCCCTTTCGTTATTTGATCTTCTTATAAAATTGCAAAAAATAAACTCTAACACCGCTGTTAAGGAAAGGAATCGTTTTGTCTGGAGAAATTTTTAAAAATCTTTGAGGGTTCTTGTAAGGAGAAACAAGGTTTATGCTCCAATTTGGGAAGGTTTCGAATAAGATATGTATATCCTTCCAAATTGTGTCCTCGATTCTTACTCCATAAGGAGGGTTTGAAACGATTATTCCAAAATCTTTATATGCCTTCACCTTTTTGAAGTCCTCTCTAAAAACCTTTACATCTGCACCAGCTCTTTCCATATTCTCTGTACATACTTTGAGGATTTCTTCATCGATATCAGAACAGAATATCTCAGGTTTTGTCGCTTTTATTCCATCAGCTGCCTTTTCTCTTTCTATTTTGTACACCTCTTTTAGCTGAGGCCAATTTTCTGAAGAGAAATTTCTCTTTAAATTCGGCGGAATGTTCCTTGCTATTAGGTAGGCTTCTATTGGTATCGTTCCAGACCCGCAGAAAGGATCGTGGAGGGGAAATTTACCATCGTATCTTGATAGGATTAAAAGGGATGCCGCTATGGTCTCTCTCAACGGTGCTTTCGAGTATTTCTTCCTGTATCCTCTCATATGGAGGCTATCTTTTCCCGTTGTATCAACCGCTACTATGAATTTATCTTTTCTTGCGTAGATATGGAACAGGTAAGGGACTTTTCCATCTACAGCTTTTAGTTTATCAACAAGGGCTTTCATAGAAACGGATTGTATGGAGCGCTTTGAGAAAAGTTTTGAATTTACCGACCGGACTTTTACAACTCTTACATAGGGTTTTTTCACCATAAAGGAAAAATCTAAATTCTTGATGTTTTCATAAAGCTCGTCGAAACTTTGGGCTTTAAATGTTCCAACTACATATAAAACCCTCTCTGCAGTCCTTATGTTTATGTTAAAGAATGGTATATCTTTGTAGTCTGCATCGACGAGGACCCTTCCCGTTAAGGAATCCACTATCTTGTATCCAAGGCTTTTTACTTCTTTTGAAACACCGCCTTCAAGCCCTAAGGTTGTGGTTAGAAGGAGCATATCATTCTATGAAATGGTGGTCGATTATGCCGAGGAGGAACGCAGCAGACTTTCCAGCGTACTTTTGATAATTTCGCTGGAATTCCTCTACATTGCAGCGATTCGTTATCGTTTTTATCGAGACAAAGTCAACTTTGTTCTCTCTGCAAACTTTGGCTATAGCGGCGGAATCCATATCTACAGCTATTGATCTCGTTAGTCTTCTTATCTTCTCCCTCATCTCGTCGTTATCTACAAAGCTATCTCCCGTTGCTATCCTCCCAACAAAAGCCCCTTTTATATGATCTTCCATCTTCTCTATGAGCCTAACGGAACCTTCTATGATCTCTACTTTTCCGTCTCTTCTTCCAAGGTCGTATTCGAAGTATTCATCGCCAATCACGATATCTCCTGGTTGTAAAAATGTGGAAAGGGCGCCAGCTGCACCGGTAAATATAACAGCTTTCGGATGAAATCTATCTATAAAGGCTTGTGTTACCATCGCAGATTCAACCTTTCCAACGAATCCGTAAGTGACAACCACCTCGTTGGGACCGATTACACCCCTTGAAAACGGTCTTTCAAGCAGCTGACCTGCTTCCAAAAGGTGAAGTTGCCTTCTTATTGGATCTATTTCTATCTCAAAAACGCCTAAAACCAATATCATTCTTTCACCTCCAGCTCATGGAGTTTTAAAATCGCTTCTTTAAAGTCTTGATGGAGCGGTGCTACAAATTCCATCCACTTTTCCGTTCTTGGATGAAAAAAGCCTATTTTTAACGCATGGAGCATGTGTCTTTTTATCCCAAGCGCTTCATCCTTTGTTGATTTGCCATACAATTTATCACCAAATATTGGATGCCCCACATATTTTAAGTGTAGTCTTATTTGATGAGTTCTTCCAGTCTTTGGAAACGCAAGAACGATCGATGCGACATTACCAAATCTTCTTATAACTTTAAATTTCGTTTGGGCGGGTTTTCCAAGCTCATCAATCATCATCTTGAGCCTCATCACAGGATGACGGGCTATAGGAGCATCTACATAAAATTCTGTTTTCTCCATTTTTCCCCTTGCAAGAGCTATGTAAATCTTTTTAACTTTTCTCTCCTTAAACTGCAGCGAAAGGGAATTATGAGCGAGGTCATTCTTTGCAACTACCATAACACCTGTTGTATCCTTATCAAGTCTATGGACAATTCCGGGCCTAATCTGTCCACCTATTCCTTGAAGATCTGGCACTAAGTGGAGTAGAGCATTAACCAGCGTTCCAGATGCCTTGTTTGGTAGAGGATGGGCCATCATTCCGGCAGGTTTGTTAACAACCACGATATCTCTATCTTGGTAAAGAATCTCTATAGGAATATCCTCAGGAAGAACTTCTATCTTCCTCGGCTCTGGTGTCTCTACCGTTATCATCTCCCCCACCTTGACCTTGTAGCTGGGTCTCTTCATCGAGTCCTCCACAAGGACTTTCCCCTCTTTTATTGCTTTCTGTATCATCGTTCTCGATATCCATTTCGGTAACTTCTCCTGTAGGAATTTGTCCAGTCTCCAGCCCGCTTCCCTCTCCGTAACCCGCAACTTCACTTTTCTTTTCCCTCCATATGTAACTTAACACAAAAAGGACCCCACCAACTGTAATAAATGTATCAGCTATATTGAATATAGCAGGGAAATACCTAAGTTCGATGAAATCGACCACTTTGCCAAATCTGAGTCTATCGACTATGTTCCCCAACGCCCCTCCAATGATCATTCCCGTTGCTACGTTGGTTAGCTTAGTAGGGTTGAAGAACTTTGGAACAAAACACAACACCACAGAAACAGCTATGGAAATCCATGTTATAACATCCGTGTAATCAGGAAAAAGCCCAAAAGCTATTCCCGTATTTGAAGTTTTAACTATCCACAAGAGCCCAGGAACAAGCGTTATGCGAAAATACCCTCCCATCGAGGATACAATAGCCTTACTTATTTGATCCGCTATAAGAACAAGCACTATAGATAGTGCCAAATTATTTCACCTTCCTGTAGAAGAAGGGAGAAACAACCTCAAGACCTATCTGTCTGTAATTGAAAATCCTCTCCGTTGATCCAACGAAGATAATTCCGCCCCGTCTTAGAGCTTCCGCGAATCTTCTGTAAAGCTCTTCTTTTGTCTTCATTTCAAAGTAAATAACCACGTTTCGACAGAGTATAAGATCGTAATTTTTGTCGAAAGGATCCTGTAAAAGGTTATGCCTTTTAAACGTCACCCTGGCTTTTACGTTGGGCTTCACGTAATACAGCCCATCTCTATAATCAAAATATTTTTTCTTTATATCAGGTGGAACGTTGACCAAAGATCGCTCTTCGTAAGCTCCTTTTCTTGCCTTTGCAAGAATGTTTATATCGATATCCGTAGCTATAACCTTAGCTCCGGTAGGAGCCCTAAGTTCTTCAAGGAGTATTGCCAGTGAATAAGGTTCTTCTCCACTGGAACATCCTGCACTCCAAGCTTTAAATCTACTTCCGCTTTCTTTTAAAAGCACAGGAATGTACTTTTTCTTAAGCTCATCCCATTTTTCTGGGTTTCTGAAGAACTCCGTAACATTTATAGTCAATCTATCGAGGAATTCTTTCTGGGCTTTTTCATCCTTTACTATCAAGTCGAAATATTCTCTATAAGAGGATTTCCCCCATTTTCTTACAAGGATCTCTATCCTTCTTTTAACCCTCTGGGGTTTATAACCCGTTAAATCAAGGTTGAACTTTTTCTTAACCTCTTTTAGAAACCATTGAAAATCTTCAAACGGGAGCTCTCTCCAAGAACTTCCAGAATTACTAAAACTGGAAGTTGAGCTCGAACCCAAGAGCGATTTTCTCTGATTTCTTTGAAATCTTTCCAATGACATAGCCTTTCCCCACCTTCTTTGCAAATTCTGTACTGCTGCCACCTATTTTAATATATCCATCCTCAGATTTGAAAAAACTAAACCCCACTAGTTTTCCGTTTTTCATTTCATATCCCATGTAAAAGTTATCACCCTCGATTATTAGAAAAGGTGCCTCGTATATACCAAAAGCAATGTTGTCTAACTTAGCTTGAAAACATATATTGCGTAGACTTCCGTGAAATAGACTCATTCCTATGTTGTTTCCACCTAAGTATACACCTATTTTCCATTGTCCGCTTCCTCTAATGTCAAATAATAAAGGACCTATTGAACTAAAAATCCCCGAATTTGATCCAAAGAATATGTAATTGTTGTACATCCGTAAGATCCAGTCTTCTTTGTCAAACACCCCAGACCTGATATCAGGATGCTTTAAATATCCATATTCGAGTTTCACTTCATCTATATCTAGGTTAATGTATTTTATAGCGTCTTCCTCGTCTAGATATACTTGCAAGTTTCCCTTCCACAACTTGAAATCAAGCCATACATCAGCTAAAGCTTTTAACCTTCCCAAATCTGTATCAAACGTAACATATATCCCGAATGTCGGGATAGAGAAATTTTCTATACCGTTGTAATAGAGAGCCACTCCATTTGCAAAAAGAAAAAGCGGCAGGAGGAAAATTGCCGCTAGTATGAACTTACTCATCCTAAGTTTGCTATTATTCTCTCCATTTCCGCATCGTCCATCTCAAAGTTTGATATAACTTCCTGAACGTCGTCAAGTTCCTCGAGAACATTGAGCAATTTTAGAAGTTTTTCCGCATCGGTTCCTTCAACCTTTACGGTATTCTTTGGTATGTAACTTACAGAAGCTTCAACCTCGTATCCTGCTTCTACCAGTGCATCTCTAACTGCAGAAAGATCTTCTGGCGCTGTCAGTATCTGGATTGGGTCGTCGTCATCTTTAATATCTTCTGCGCCAGCATCAATCGCCAACATAGCCAGCTCTTCTACATCTTCAACCTTATCCCTTGGGATATTTATAACTCCCTTTCTCTCGAATATCCAACCGACTGAGCCGCTCTCTGCCATGTTTCCACCGTATTTGGAGAGCATGTGCCTAACTTCTTGAGCTGATCTGTTCTTGTTATCTGTAACAACTTTGATGAGAAGCGCTACTCCTCCTGGAGCGTAAGCTTCATAAGTTATTTCATAGAGCTGATCTCCACCAAGTTCACCGGTTCCTCTCTTTATAGCCCTTTCGATGTTATCTTTTGGCATGTTCGCCGCTCTCGCTCTTTCAATGGCTGCCCTGAGCCTTGGGTTCTTATCGGGATCTCCACCACCTTCACGGGCGGCAACTATTATCTCCCTTATGAGTTTTGTAAATACCTTAGACCTTTTCGCATCCTGGGCCATTTTCCTGTGTTTTATATTCGCCCACTTGTTGTGTCCGGACATTCAAACACACCTCCTCAAGAATATCTTATTACCATTATAGTAGTATCATCGTGTTGGGGTGCTCCCCTTGAGAATTCAAACACGGCATCCTTTATTTTAAGCATAAGCTTTTCCGGATCGTCAGTATCCGTGCTTTTTAGAACCTCTTCTAACCTTTCAAATCCAAACTCTTCACCGTCTATATTTCTCGCTTCTGGCACTCCATCGGTGTATGCTACCACAAAGGAGCCTTCTGGTATATATATGACTTTCTCTTCGTAATCGTATCCGGGAAGTATACCTAAAGGTACCCCGTCGGCGGTTTCTTCCCTTATTCCTTCAGGTGATACTATGTATATTGGATCATGACCGGCGTCAACTATCGTCAGCTTTCCATCGTCGGTAAGATGCATAGCAATCATCGTGATAAACCTATCTTCCGTTAAATCCTCTGCCAGCATGTCGTTAAGCTCCTCTATCAGAGATTTTAAACTGTCTGTAGTTTTACTCATCGACCTCAAAGCGGCCCTTGCTGAGCTCATCAAAAGAGCCGCTGGTACACCTTTACCGGAAACATCAGCAACTATCGCTAAGATTCCGTCCTTGAACATCAACGCATCGTAATAATCTCCTCCTACGTGTATTGCTGGAACGCTGGTAGCAGCTAAGGTGACCTTTTCTGTTCTTGGCAGAACCTTTGGAAAAAGGCTCATTTGAATGTTCTTCGCTATTTCAAGTTGCTCTTTCATTCTTTGTCTTTCTATTTCATCCTTCATAAAAGCTATCCTGTCGAGAGCTGAAGATATCTGTTGAGAAACAGATTCCATAATTTTTCTATCTGCAGCCGTAAATATACCTTGCTCTTTCTCAACAAGGGCTATATATCCCCAATAGTTGTTTATACTCCTAACGGGAACTATTAAGACATTCATCTTTCCAAAGATGGACTCCCTGAACGAATCATAAAGAACTATACCATTTAACTTGCCTTGCTCATCTATTCTCTTCTCAACACTTTCAAGATCTATTCCTGATCCATCTTTGTATTTCACGGTATCATCGGGGGTATCAAGACTTACAATAGCGCCTTTGAATGGAATAGCATTTTTAACAACGTTCAAGACCTTTTTAATCTTTTCAAGAAGATGATAAGGGTATTCGAATTCACCCAGTATCTTATTTACCTCAAATACTGTGGCAAGTTCCTCGTAGGTTCTCGTGAGCTCCTCAAGTTGAGCCTCCATGGTCATGGAAAGCTCCTCAAGCTGTTGAGCGTAATCTTTTATCTCCCTTTCTACTTTCTCAAGGCAATCTTTAGCTTTTTCAGCTAATCTTTCATCTTCTATTTCCGATAGATCTATAACCGTTCCAGTGAGTTCACATAGCTTCTTGAGAAGCACTTTAAAATCATCAAGCATCCCCAATCACCCGCTTGACCTCTTGTATCAGTTGAACAGGGCTAAAGGGCTTTGTCATAACCTTTGTTGCCCCCAGAGAAAGAGCGGATTTTTCGTCCTCTTCTCCTCCCTTCGCTGTAAGAACTATCACTGGTATATCTATCCATTTCTCATTCTCCTTGAGTTTTTTAAGAACAGTGAATCCATCCATCTTTGGCATCATTATATCGAGGAGCATAAGATCAGGTTTTATACCTTCTGACAATTTTTGAATAGCCTCTTCTCCATTTGTAGCTTCTATAACAGAATATCCATGTTTTTTCAAATTGAATACTGTGATCTTTCTTAACACTGCAGAATCATCAACAACCATCACGAGCTTAGCCATACTACTATGCCTCCCTATCAAGTATTGAATCAAGGCTTTTATCACCAACAAAAGCATTCTCCATTATAGGTATGAACAATCCATCCTGAACTTTCACACCTTTAACTATTTCCCAAGGAGAAAATAGCTTCTCCCTAAGTAAAGTATACTTCAAAACAACGAACTTTTTCAAATCGTATACATCAAATGTTAAAGTCAATTCCTCCAATTTGTATTCCTTCCTTTTTTTACCTTTCTTTATT
>JAMOOR010000249.1 GCA_027065235.1 Thermotogaceae bacterium
AAGAAGAATCTCATAAATGTTCCTCTTATAAATGGGACTATTCCTCATGAAATAATAGGAAGGCAGGATGCTTCAAAAGTCCTTTTAAAGCCTGCGGCACCAGGTACCGGTGTTATAGCGGGTGGTACGGTCCGTGCAGTAGTTGAGCTTGCTGGAATTCAGAACATCCTTACAAAGGCTCTCGGATCAACCAATGCTCTTAACCTTGCAAGAGCTACGATGAACGGTCTTAAAAACCTTATGGATCCAAGGAAGGTAGCAGAGCTCAGAGATATAACAGTGAAAGAAGTTTACAAAGGAGTAAAAAGAAATTCCGAGGAGGGATAATGAATGGCGAAAAAGCTTAAGATAACTCTTGTGAAGAGCCCTATCGGTTACTCTTACGATCAGAAGGACACCGTTAAAAGGCTAGGACTTAGAAAGCTTCATAAGACGGTTATAAAAGATGATACTCCCCAGATAAGGGGAATGATAAGAAAAGTTAGTCATCTTGTTAAAGTCGAGGAAATAGAGGAGTGAAGGGAGGTAAAAAATAATGAGGCTTGAAGATTTAAGACCAACTCCTGGAGCTGTTAAAGAAAGAAAGAGGGTAGGAAGAGGACCAGGTTCCGGGCTTGGAAAGACATCAGGAAGAGGACATAAAGGTCAGAAGGCAAGGGGAACAAGCAAAGTTGAACCATGGTTTGAAGGTGGACAAACGCCCTTGCAAAGAAGACTCCCAAAGAGAGGTTTTAAAAACTTCGCAAAGAAGTACTATGCAGTAGTTAATATAAGAACCCTTGAGGAGAAATTCAGCGAAGGTGACGAAGTTACTCCAGAGATTCTTCTTGAAAAGGGAATAATCAAGAAACTTCTTGATGGTGTTAAGATACTTGGTGATGGAGAGCTTACAAAGCCCCTTACAGTTAAAGCTCATGCATTCAGTAAATCCGCCAAAGAGAAGATAGAGAAAGTAGGCGGCAAAGCTGAGGTGATATGAATGTGGCAGGCGTTTAGAAACGCCTTCAAAATACCCGAACTCAGAGAAAGAATAATATTCACGTTTCTGATGCTGGCGATATTTAGGCTTGGCATATACATACCGATACCTGGCATAAACCTCCAGGCGTGGAAGAGTATGTTTGAAGGTTTCAGCGGGACAGCAACCGGTGGAATGGTTAGCTTTTACGACATATTTGTTGGAGGAGCTTTGAGAAGATTTTCAATATTTGCTATGAGCGTTACACCATACATCAACGCAGCGATCATATTGCAACTCCTTTCTTCCGTTATTCCTTCTCTTAAAGAGCTTTTGAGGGAAGGAGAAGAAGGAAGAAAGAAGTTTGCATACTACACAAGAAATCTTACTGTGCTTTTAGCAACGATACAGTCTTTCATGATGGTGTTTGCACTTGGAAGAGGGAATCCACAGATAATGGCTGTTAACCTTCCAACATTTCTCATTCTTGGGACGGTTTCTTTGGTTGCCGGAACGATGTTCCTCCTTTGGATAGGTGAGCTTATAACGGAAAGAGGAATAGGAAATGGTGTTTCCGTTTTGATCTTCGCCGGGATCGTTGCAAGGTATCCATCTTACTTTGGTAGTGCGATCCTTGGTAACCTCACCCTTGTTGGATGGATATTCCTTATCGGTATATGGTTTGTAACGATAGTTGCAATTATATATGTTCAGCAAGCAGAAAGAAGGATACAGATACAGTACGCATCGAGGGTTAGTGGAAGAAGGGTGTATGGAGGTGCTTCAACCTATATACCTATAAAGGTTAACCACTCTGGTGTTATTCCAATAATCTTTGCAGCAGCTATCGTTTCTATTCCTTCTGCCATAGCCAGTATGACCGGTAATGAAACTTTGAGGAATTTGTTCGGAGTTAGAAGCCCACTTTACCTTACGATTTATGCTGTTTTGGTGTTCTTCTTCACATACTTTTATAGCGTTGTTGTTTTCGATCCCCATGATATGGCTGACAACATAAGGAAATACGGAGGATATATACCGGGTATTAGGCCAGGTGCTCCGACAGAGAAATATTTCCATAAAGTTCTTAACAGGGTTACATTTATAGGAGCTCTATTTTTGGTGATAATTGCACTGCTTCCATATCTTGTGCAAATGACTATAAATGTCAATGTTTGGATAGGTGGAACTTCTGCTTTGATCGCAGTTGGTGTTGCCCTTGATATAGCGCAGCAGATGGAAGCTCACCTTATGATGAGGCACTATGAAGGTTTCATAAAGAAAGGAAAATTAAGAGGAAGAAGGGCGTGAGTATGGTTAACTTGGTTTTTCTTGGACCACCAGGTGCAGGTAAAGGTACTTACGCTAAGGAATTAAAGAAAATATTGAATATTCCTCATATATCTACTGGGGATATGTTTAGAGAGACTGCGGCTTCTGGCACAGAGCTCGGGAACAAGATCAGAGAGATCATGGATCGGGGAGATCTTGTTCCCGATGAACTTGTAAACCAGATGGTTAAAGAGCGGCTTAAAAGGGATGATTGTAAAAACGGCTTCATCCTTGATGGTTATCCAAGAACGGTTGAGCAAGCTAAAACTTTGGATGAGATGTTAAAAGACCTTGGAAGGGAGCTAACATGGGCTATATTTTTCGATGTACCAGAAGATGTAGTTGTTAGGAGGCTTACCAACAGAAGGATATGTCCAAAATGTGGAAGGATTTATAACTTACTTACCATGCCGCCGAAAGAAGATAACCTGTGTGATGTATGTAAAGTGCCTCTTATTCAAAGGGACGATGACAAAGAAGATGTGGTTAGAAGAAGGTACAGGGTTTACATGGAAAAGACTTTTCCGGTTGTTGAGTACTACGAAAAGATGGAAAAGTTGCAGCGGCTCGATGGGACCATAGGTATAGAGAAGGTAGTTGAGGAGGTGCTTAAACTCGTAAGATGATCAGGATAAAAACGCCGCAGGAAATAGAGAGAATGAAGGTAGCAGGAGAGGCAGTAGCTACCGTTTTAAAGGAAGCAAAAAAGTGTGTTGTCGAAGGCGCAACTGCGAGAGATATAGAAGATTTAGCTTTGAAAATTTACAGGGAATACAAAGTTAGACCGGCTTTTAAAGGTTACGGTGGATATCCTTATGCAACATGCGTATCTGTGAATGAAGAGGTAATTCATGGTTTTCCAAAGAAGAGCAAGGTCTTTAAAAAGGGTGATGTAGTCTCGATAGATACAGGGGCCATATACAAAGGGTGTTATGGAGATGCCGCAATCACCTATGCAGTGGGAGAAGTTGATGAACTTTCAAGGAAGCTCATGGAGGTTACATACAACGCGCTTAAAAAAGCTCTTGAATTTATCCGTGAAGGCGTTAGAATAGGCGATGTTGGACATATTATTCAAACTTACGTTGAAGAGAACGGATTCAATGTTGTAAGAGATTTTGTAGGGCACGGAGTTGGTTGTGAACTCCACGAGGAGCCGCAAGTGCCCAATTATGGAAAACCTGGCACAGGGGTTGTTTTGAGAAAAGGAATGACTCTTGCGATAGAGCCAATGGTTACAGCAGGGACATGGAAGGTGAAAATTCTTAGAGATGGATGGACAGTTGTAACAGCGGATGGAAAAAGAGCTGCACATTATGAAAAAAGCATCCTTGTAAAGGAAGATGGAATAGAGGTTTTAACACCTTGGGAGTGATATGAATGGGTAAGGACGATGTTATAAAGGTTGAAGGAACGATACTCGAGGCTCTTCCCAATGCTATGTTTAGAGTTGAGCTCGATAATGGGCATGTGGTCCTTGCTCACGTATCCGGGCGTATGCGAAGAAACTTTATTAGGCTCGTCCCCGGAGATAGGGTTATATTGGAGCTTTCCATATACGATTTAACAAGAGGAAGGATAATATACAGGAAAAGACCAGAGAAAAAATGAAAGGGAGGAGATAAATTATGAAGGTTAGAGCATCGGTTAAAAAACGCTGTGAGCACTGCAAGATAGTTAGAAGAAAGGGAAGGGTTTATGTTATTTGTAAAGTCAACCCCAAGCACAACCAGAGGCAAGGTTGAGAGGAGGTAAGAGGGAATGGCTCGTGTAGTCGGTGTTGAAATCCCCAACAATAAAAAAGTATGGGTGGGGCTTACATACATATACGGAATAGGGAGATCAAGATCCTTTGAGATATTAAAGGAAACTGGGATTGATCCTGACAAGAGAGTTAAGGATCTTACAGAAGAAGAGATCGGTAAGATCAACAGATTCATACAGGAGCATTACAAGGTTGAAGGTGAGCTTAGAACAGAAGTTCAGAGGAATATAAAGAGGTTGATTGATATAGGGTGTTACCGCGGCATTAGGCACAAGTTGGGGCTTCCCGTGCGTGGTCAGAAAACAAGATCTAACGCGAGAACTAGAAAGGGTCCAAGGCCGAAGAGAATTAAGACGAAGAAGAAAAAGAGCACGGTCATTTAATTGAGGAGGGATGAGTAGTGCCGAAGAAAAGAAGAAGGAGAGCCGAAAGAAGAAAAAAGAAAAAGATAAGTGTAGATCAGGGGATAGTCCATATAAAGAGCACATTCAATAACACTATAGTTACTCTCACAGATCTTGATGGGAATACCCTTACATGGGCAAGTGGAGGAACTGTAGGTTTTGAAGGGACGAGAAAGGGAACACCGTATGCAGCGCAGCTTGCAGCAGACAGAGTAGCAAGAGAAGCTCTCAAGATGGGAGTAAAGAGGGTAGATGTGTGGGTTAAGGGGCCAGGACCGGGAAGAGAAGCTGCTATAAGAACGATTCAAGGTGCTGGGATCGAGATAGGTCAGATAAAAGATGTTACTCCCATCCCATTCAATGGAGTTAGACCCAAGAAGAGAAGGAGAGTATAAGGGAGGGAATAATATATGGCAAGATATACAGGTCCTGTATGTAAGCTTTGTAGAAGGGAAGGAATGAAGCTCTATCTCAAAGGGGAAAGGTGTTATACCGAAAAATGTGCCTTCGATAGGAGACCTTATGCTCCAGGACAACATGGAAGAAAAAGGAAGAAACTCACGCAGTATGCTATACAGCTCAGGGCTAAGCAGGCTATGAAGAGGATGTACGGTATCCTTGAAAGACAGTTTAGGAGATACTTTGAGAGAGCCCAGAAGATGAAGGGCGACACAAGAGAAAATTTAGTCCAAATAGTTGAATCAAGACTTGATAATGTCGTCTACAGGCTGGGATTTGCCGTTAGCAGAAATCAGGCCAGACAGCTTGTCAGTCACGGGCATTTCCTTGTTAATGGAAAGAAGGTTGACATTCCTTCTTATCTCCTCAGACCGGGTGATGTTATAGAGGTGAGAGAAAAATCAAGGACAATTGAGCCAATTAAAAACGCTATAGAGTTCAACAGCTCAAGAGAAGTTGTTCCATGGCTTGAAGTTGATTACGACAGCTTTAGGGGTTCTTACCTTAGATATCCAAAGCTTGCAGAAGTTAGAGACTTGCCTGTTAATGTTCAGGATATCATCGAGTTCTACTCGAGGTGATAATGATGAGTGTATTTATAATGCCAAAGAAACTCAAATTGGAAGAGACAAAAGAAGGGCCAGATCATTATTACGGAAAATTCATATTGTCGCCGCTTGAGAAAGGCTATGCGATAACCATTGGAAATACGTTGAGGAGGGTTCTCCTCTCCTCGATACCTTCTTTGGCGGTTACGGGTATAAAATTCATAAAGCCAGAAAAATATCATGAATACGATACAATAGAAGGTGTAAAAGAAGACATATTAGAGCTTATACTTAACCTTAAAGAAGTTCAGTTCAAGGCTAATGTAACCGTTGAAGATAAGATAAAATTAATGGTAGAGAAGAAAGGCCCAGGTGTTCTAAAAGCAGGGGATATCCAAACCCCCGCAGGAATCGAGATAGCCAATCCAGAGTATGTTATTGCGCATTTGAATGAGGATGCTGATTTTGCCTTTGAGATGTACATCGAGGTTGGTAAAGGCTATGAGCCAGCTTCTGAAAGAGATGAAAAGCCAGAAATAGGATGGATACCAATTGATGGGGTGTTTTCTCCAGTCCTTAAGGTTAACTTTATTCAGGAGAATGTTAGGGTTGGTAAGAAAACAGATTACGATAAGCTCATACTTGAAGTTTGGACGAAAAAATCCATAAAACCTGAAGAAGCTCTTGGAAAAGCTGTAGATATAGTTATGGAGCACTTCAAAATAATAAAAGAGAGCTTGCCTCAATTCGATATCCTCAATATAGAAAAGCAGGAAGTTGCAGAGGCTGAGGAAATGACCGAGGAAGAAGAGGCAAGGGCTCTTGAGGAAGAGATGAAGGAGATAAAGATAGAAGAACTGGGGCTTTCCAAAAAGATAGTGAATTCCTTGAAGAGGGAAAAGATTGAGACGGTTGGAGACCTTCTTGCAAGGGGAGAAAAGGAGCTTCTTAAGATTAAGCACTTTGGTCCAAAATCCCTCGAAGGTCTTAAGAAAGTTCTTAAAGACAAACTTGGTATAGAACTCAGAAAGGAGGGAACCTCCAGTGAGACACAGAGTTAAAAGACACAGAATAGGAAGGCCAAAATCCCATAGAGTAGCCCTTTTAAGAAACCAAGCAAGAGAGCTCATAGAGCATGGATCAATTGTTACCACAATTTCTAAAGCAAAGGCTTTAAAAGTCTTCTTTGACAAGCTCATGTACAAGGCTGTTCAGGCTGCATCTACGGAGGATAAAATAAAAAGCATGAATTTGAGAAGGCAGATAAATAGATACTTAGGTGACAGAAGACTTACCAACAAATTCGTTGATGAGATTGCTTCCAAACATACCGATAGAAAGGGTGGATACACAAGGATAGTTAGAATCGGTTACAGAAGAGGCGACGGTGCAGAAGTTGCGCTTGTTCAGATAGTAGGTTTGGAAGGCGCTAAAGAGGAAGAGTAATTGTAGCTTTTACATGTAATTGATGAAAAGCGGCCATTTTTGGCCGCTTTTGCTTTTACTTTTTAAGTTTTCCCATAAGTTTTAAAAGAAGTTTTATAAATTCCCCTCTATCTATCTTTGTCAAAACACGAAAATTTGGTTTCTTCTTTGTTACCTTCCATATATCGGTTACGGTTGCACCATAGGTAGACTTGCCTTTTAACTCGACTTCGATATAATAATCTTCCCATTCGAACATATCGGGTTCAATTAAATAAGCAATTGTTGTTGGGTCATGTAGGGGGGCACCATCAATTCCAAAAACTTCCTTGTAGGTTTTCATAAAGAATTCAAGGAGATCAGCTATTGTGTTCAGAATGTCGCTGCCAAATTGCCTTATTTTTTCCACGTCGTCCTTTTGTATATAGGCCTGGTGGGTCAAATCGAGAGGTGCGAGAGTCTTTGGAACATCCAGTTTGAAAACTATGTCCGCAGCTTCTGGATCAGCGTATATATTGAACTCAGCTGCGGGGGTGACATTTCCAAAAGCAATTCCTCCGCCCATTATGACGATCTCTCTAACCTTTCCAATAAGTTGTGGATACATTTTTGCAAATAAAGCAACGTTTGTTAAAGGTCCCGTTGCAACTATTGTTACATTCTCATTCTCCTTAATCATTTTCGCCATGAAATGAACGGCATCTTCTTTGGAAGGTTTCTTTGTTGGTTCTTTAAGATCAGCCCCCTCAAGCCCGGAATATCCATGGATGTCATGGGCGACTATTTGGTCTCTAACAAGTGGTTTTGCAGCTCCTGGATAAACCTCCACATCTATTCCTGCAAGCTCTGTTATGATAAGCGCATTTCTTGTCGTGTTTTCAAGGTAGGAATTTCCCGCCACAGTGGTGACTCCCAAAAGCTCTATATCGTCAGACAAGCCTGCCATAATTATCGCGATTGCATCATCGTGGCCGGGATCACAGTCTAGGATAATCTTTCTTCCCACTTGGTTCACCACCTTGTTAGACTTTTGGTAAATAATATCACAATTGTGTGCTATTTACGTAAAAATTCACTTTCCAAGCAATATACTCAGCAAAATTCCAACACCCACAAGCTGCCAAAATCCTTTAACGGCTGGTTCGAATCCGAGTATCTTCAAGATCAGGACAAAGACAAACCCATAAAGCCATGCACCAAATATTACAATAGCAACTATTATCGTTATAAAGAGTATTATTCCCAGGTATCGGTTGTGTCAAGTAAAATGTGTCTGGTCAGAATAACATAGATGATTTTCTCTGCTCCTTTCTCCCCTTGCAACTGCTCCATGACTTTAAACCGCCTCTTAAGCTCCTTAAATAACCTTTCGATTTGATTCGTCGTATATATCATCCTTCTTATCTCTTCCGGAAATTCCATATATGCCAAAAGCTCCTCTTCCCGCTCTTCCCACCACTTTACTACCTTCGGGTATTTCTTTCCCCATCTCTCTCTAAATCTTTTCAGCGCTTCCCTCGACTCTTTATGTTACTAAGTATTTCTTTCCACACATTAGCGCTTTCTCCTTCTCCGCCTATCTCATATCCAAGTATTTCTCTCCTACCAT
>JAMOOR010000250.1 GCA_027065235.1 Thermotogaceae bacterium
TATTTCTCCACAAGATGATACATTTCGTCGTGCAGGAAGAAACGTTTTTCTTCCCTTATTAGATGGGGACTCTTAACGAAAGAAAGTTTTTCGAACTCCTTTAAAGCCTTGTCGATTTCTTCCTCGGAAAGGTCGGGTTCTTCCTTTTTGAGCAGTTCCTTCATCATCTCAGGCGTGAAGCCCTTTCGGAAGAGGGCGGCATAACGGACAATGATGGGAAGCGGGGTATCAAGGTCCTTGATGTGTTCTATCAGTCTTTCCTCATATTTCTGTCTGATCCATTGGATGTCCCTTTTGATTTCGTTAAGTCCCTGACTCAGTTCATATAGAGGTAAACCTCTTACCAGCCATTCGAGTGTCAGCGCTATGTAAATGGGCCTTCCATTGGTCAGAATATACAGTTTTTCAAACCCCTCATCGGAGTCGAGGATTTGTTCCCTTATTTTATTGAGCGCTTTGTCGAATTGAGGTTTATTTTTCTGATAGTCAGGGAGATTTTTTACCGCTCTTATGACACCTTCGATATACTCTCTGGCTTCGTCTTTACTGAATCCACCAAACTCAAAATATGGTTTTCTGTTGAACTTCACAACTTTTGAATCGTATCCTTCCGCCAATCTTTGATAAAGAAAATTGACTTTCTCCTCAGGGTATGTCCTTTCAGTGGGTCTGCCTGCAAAAATGGCGAATCCGTGATCGCACTGGGCGAAAATTTCTTTCAAAAACTTGAGTGCCGGAATGGGCAGTTCCTGTGGAACCTCACATTCCTCCAGCACCTCTTGGTCGTCCTCACCATATTCGAGGACCTCCATGGTATCAAACCTGAATACAAAGAAATATCTGAAATTGAGTTCCTCAAAAATAGACTTGAATTGTTCTTTATAATCGCTTTCAGGTATATCGCTGTTTTCGATTCTATCGGCCAGATCTGATATTTTATCGGCTAAATCTCTATCTTTTTCCTGTATCAGTCTGGCTATTCCGTCGAGGATAAAGGAAGCAAGGAGCTTTTCTGTGTGGAATTCCACATTGTAAAAATCGATTATATCGGGGAACATAAGTTCTCTATCCCCGATAGCTTTTCTCAGAGCATCGTCTTTTTCTAACTCCTCTTTTAAACGCTCGCCTATTTTCTCGAGGACAAAAGTTTTGCCGACTCCACCTTCTCCCACGATGATGAGAGCCTTTCGTCCGGTTTTAATTGCCTCTTTGATAGATTCCACCAGTTTTTCCCGCCCTATAAACTCAGGGAGTTTTAGAGCAAGAGAAAAGCTGTCCATAATATCACCTCCTTAATTTCCCATGCATTTAGCAGTCATTTAGTTTTACACTTAATCCCTTTATAACCTCTCCCATTTTTTCCAGAACCTTAAATTGGGGTTCAAAACCCTCATGTCGAGGGTATAAATCGACAATATGCCACAGAGGGTCATTTCCTAATTCCTCATAGAAATATTTTGTAAATTGGAAGTTTTGCAATTCTACAGTATGACCCTCCAATCCCTCTATCCGTTCCTCGATGTTCCGCAGGAATTGGTTCAATTCCATCGGATAGTTCGA
>JAMOOR010000251.1 GCA_027065235.1 Thermotogaceae bacterium
CTTAAGAACCATTACAACAAGAAAATCTCAGAAGTGGAAAACAACTTAATACAGGTGACAACTAAAATAACCTCCTTCGAAGAAGAACTTTCAAGGTTGCTATCAAGGAAAGATGAGATATCAGTAATTCTAAAATCCCTAAAATCAGAAAAAGAATCATTGGAAAAAGATATAACGCTTCTTGAAGAGGAGAAAGAAAAGATAACATCAGAATTTTCCGAAAGGGAGAAGAGGTTTCTCGAGACAAGAGAAACCATAAGGAAAATTGAGAAGGAAATAATGAAAATAGAGAGTGAAATATCGAGGCTCAACGATTCAGCTGAAGATATGGAAAAGAGACTAAACATGATAGAAGCACAAAAGAAAGAAAAATCGGAAAGACTCAAAGATATAGAAGAAGAGCTAAAGGAAATACAAGAGAATATCGATGCTACTACAGAAAAGGAAAAAGAGCTAAAGGAAGAGCTTCAAGCATTAAGGCTTCGAAAGGAAGAAGTTAGAAGAGAAAGGGAAGAGCTATTAAAGGAAATAAACGATCTTCTCAGAGAAAAGGGTTCAATTCAAATAGAGATAAATTCTCTTGAAAGGGCTATAGAGAATTATGCGGATTTTAACTCAACTATAAGGACAATTTTTAAGAATAAAGAGCGCTTTGAGGGACTTTACGATATAGTTGCAAATATACTTGAGGTTGATGAGGAGTTCCAAAAAGCTATAGAAGCACTCCTTGGTGGAGCAATCAACCACATAGTTGTAAGAGACTCAGATGTTGCAAAAAAGATAATAGAATTTCTAAAAGCCAATGATATTGGAAGGGCAACTTTTCTTCCCCTCGATATGATAATAGGTCATCCACCTGTTTTAGGTGATTTTTCCAATCATCAAGGTTTTATCGGCATGGCTGCAGACCTTGTTCGTGTACCAGAAGGTTTTGAAAAACTTCCGTCTTACCTATTTGGTAACGATATAGTTGTAGAAACAATCGATGATGCTATTGAAATTAAAAAGAAATACGATGTAAGGGGAAGAATAGTTAGCCTTGATGGTGACATAATAAGCACAAGAGGCGCGATAAGTGGCGGAAGCATTAAGTCAAGAGGGGGGCTTCTTGGAAGAAAAACAAAACTGGGAGAGCTAAAAGAAAGACTTAAGGAGATAGATCTTCAAATAGAAGAACTTGAAAGAAAAAGAGAAAGCGTGGAAAAAGAAATACTTTCCTTATCTAAGCATGAAGATGTTGTGAACGCTGAGTTGTCTGAAATATCAGCTAAAAATAGTTCTGCTCTTGCTATAAGAAGAGAACTTTCCAAAACCGCTCTTTCCCTTGAAAAGGAGATCTCCGATCTTGAGAAATTGTATGTCGAATACAAAGGGAAAATCTCGGGAATAAGAGCAAGAATAGAGAGATTATATGACGAATTGAAATTGAAAAAAGAAAGTTTGCATGAACTTGAAGAGGAAACCCAGGGATCATCGCAAGAGCTTCAGAAGTTCAGGCAAAAGCTAGATGACATTGGAAACAAGCTTATATCAAAGAAAATGGAACTTGGTGAACTTTC
>JAMOOR010000252.1 GCA_027065235.1 Thermotogaceae bacterium
CCACCTTAATCCAGAGGTAGGCTGTTAGAGCTATCAGTCCAAGTATTAGAGCAGTTGAAAAGACGACGAAGCTCTGAGGAGGTATAACTTGGAAGACCTCGTTTCTCATGGTAAATACCGTAACCCTTACACCTCTTGCGGGCTGGGAGCTTCGTCTTTCAAGTCGGGGAGGAAAGCCTGCTTGTTAAATTTTTCCATACCCTTTCTTGCGATATTGATTGAAGCGTTTAAATCTCTATCGATGACTGAGCCACAGTTGAGACAGTGGAACAGTCTTTGATTTTTGAAACGCTTATAGACATAACCACATTTTGAACAAGTCTTTGAAGTATTCTTAGGGGATACTTCTATTACTGGAACTCCCTCAAGCTTTGCCTTATACTTTATTTTCTGGATTAAATCGTTATAGCCCCATCGGTGTAGAATCTTCCTAATTTTCTTACCTCTTTTACGGTTTTTCTTTAAGCCTTTCAGTCTTTCAATAACAATAGCTTTTTTCATTCTTTTTGCTGTTAGAACTAACTCTTTGGCAATTTTGTGATTTAAATCATTTACATAATTTCTATCTTTGTGTCCCAAATTCTTATCCTTGACTCCAAACACTTTCATTAGCCTATGCTGTCTCCTTGCTCTTAATTTCTCATAGTGTTCTTTCTTTTGGATGAGTTCATCCCCTTGAACTCTCATAACTTCCCTACCCTTCTCATCTGCAACTACAATGATGTTGTAGTAGCCAAAATCTACACCAAGAAATCCTTGTAGTTTAAATTGTTCCTTCTCTGGAACATGAACAGATACACAAGCATAGTATTCGTTTCCGTTCTTAGTTATGATAACCCTACCATGCTTATGTTGTAGATATTTACGATGATATTTCCTAACGTAAAGAGGTAAGTAAACTCTTTCTCTCGGTTTTAATGGAATAATTAATCCATCATTCTCAATCTTAACATCTACGCCCTTAAAATAGATGCAACTTGAATCGAAAACAGGTTTTTCTCCGCCATTCTTACTCCAACATTTCCATATTTCGATAGCTAAATTCATAGCATCTTGTATAACATTTGAGTGTAGATTGAACTTATCCCGAATGCTTTGATATGCTAACCTATGTAAATTTCCCCTATTAGGTTTTTCTCTCAATTCATCTATGGCTTTCAACCATTCGTTTACACAAGCTCTGAACTCTTTAATCGCTTCAACTAACATTTTCTCTTTTCTCCTTGTTAAAGGTCTTAGTTTTATACGAAGCGTGAGTTTCATATTACGCATTATAAACCATAAAGTTATATAGCTATCAGTTATGCTACATTGTAGAGGGTTGTCTGACCCAACCCGATGACTCTAACCGACCCCGTGAAGCACCTGTGAGGGTGTGGAGTGGGGAGTTCCTTGCGGGAACCCTCGCCCTTCAGGGTGGGGAGGAGGTCAGGATTAAATATACCTTTGACAACATCGTAATATGAAGTTTAGAGATTTTGCGGAGTTCTGTGCGATACTCGAAAGGGTATCCTCAACTCTTGAGATGACGGGAAGAATAGCTTCATTTTTAAGGAAAG
>JAMOOR010000253.1 GCA_027065235.1 Thermotogaceae bacterium
GGAAAAGAGCAAGGGGACAAAAGTGTTTGCACTGGCAGGAAAGATAAAAAGGACGGGCCTTATAGAAGTCCCAATGGGAATAACGCTCAGAGAAATTATATTTGATATTGGCGGAGGGATCGTAAAGAACAGAAAATTCAAAGCTGTGCAAATAGGTGGACCAAGCGGTGGATGTATACCTGCAGAGCTTGCCGACACGCCTGTAGATTATGAATCTCTTACATCAGCTGGAGCGATAATGGGATCTGGCGGAATGGTAGTAATGGATGAGCTTACATGTATGGTTGATGTTGCAAAATACTTTCTTACATTCACCCAAGCTGAATCTTGCGGACAATGCGTACCGTGTAGAGAAGGAACAAAAAGAATGCTTGACATACTGACAAACATAACAGAAGGTAAAGCAACCATGGAAGATTTGAGTCTCCTTGAATGGCTTGCCGAGTATGTATCCAAAGCATCTCTGTGTGGACTCGGAAAAACTGCTCCGAAGCCTGTTCTGTCAACCGTTAGGTACTTTAAAGATGAGTATATTTCTCATATAAAAGATAAATACTGTCCAGCCGGAGTGTGTAAGGCAATTGTTACTTATTACATTGATGAAGAACTGTGTAAAGGATGTTCGCTCTGTGCAAGAAGCTGCCCGGTAGGTGCCATCTACAAAGAAGGGAAGATATTCCAAATAGACGAAGAAAAGTGCATAAAGTGTGGAACATGCATTGAGGTCTGTTCCTTCAATGCTGTTAAGACAAAGGGGGTGGCATAAATGGTTAGTGTTACAATAGATGGAATAAAGGTGGAGGTTCCTGAAGGATCTACCATATACGAAGCTGCGAAAAAAGCTGGAATTCACATACCTATATTTTGCTATCACCCAGAAATAAAAGAAAAAATAGGCGCATGTAGGATATGTCTTGTGGAAGTTGAGGGTATGAAAGATTATGTTCCATCCTGCAGCACGCCTGTAAAAGATGGAATGGTTGTAAGGACAAACACAAAGGAATTGAGAGAAATTAGAAAGTTTGTTCTCACCCTTATACTTGGAACTCATAAACAAACATGCCCTTCCTGCGTAAGAAATCAAAACTGTGATCTTCTTGAGCTTTGTTATCAATACAACATGCCAGAAGAGTTACCCTTCCCAGTGAGGCATCATAACCGTCCCATGGACACATCAAGCTACGCCATAGTTAGAGAACCAGATAAGTGTATATTATGTGGAAGATGTGAATCTGTTTGTAACATCATTCAGCATGTGTCAGCGATAGAAAGGTCAAATAGAGGCACTAATGTCGAAATAGCACCGCCATTTGGACTTTCTCTTTCAGACTCCCCATGTGTTGGTTGCGGTCAATGCATCATGGTGTGTCCAGTAGGAGCTATCTATGAAAAAGACAGCACAGAGGAAGTTTGGAACGCCATATATGATCCTGACAAAGTAGTTATAGTTCAAACTGCTCCTGCCGTGAGAGTAGCTATAGGTGAAGAGTTTGGTTTGGAACCTGGTTCAATAGTTACAGGAAAAATGGTAACAGCTTTAAAGCTTTTAGGATTTGATTATGTGTTCGATACGCAGTTTGGTGCAGACCTCACGATAATGGAAGAAGCCAGTGAGCTTAAAGAAAGAATAGAAAATGGCGGACCTTTCCCGCTCCTTACATCCTGCTGCCCGGCATGGGTGAAGTTCGTTGAAGAGTTCCATCATGATATGATAGAGAACTTCTCTTCAGCAATGAGTCCACAACAGATGGTAGGCGCCATGACAAAAACATACTTCGCCAAAAAGATGAATATAGACCCGAAGAAAATAGTTGTCGTTAGTGTGATGCCATGTACGGCAAAGAAAGCAGAGATCGAAAGGCCTGAGCTTACTACCAATGGAATGAAAAATGTTGACTATGTAATAACCACAAGAGAGGTTGCAAGAATGTTCAGGCAAGCTAATATCAGCCTTCCAGATCTTCCAGAGAGCGAATTTGACAACCCACTTGGGGAGTCAACAGGAGCTGCCGCTATATTTGGTGTTACCGGAGGTGTGATGGAAGCAGCTTTGAGAAGTGCCTATGAATTCTTAACGGGGAAAGAATTAACAGAAGTCGAATTCAAACAAGTCAGGGGATTTGAAAAGATAAGGATAGCTGAAATTGAAATCGATGGAGAGAAAGTAAAAGTAGCTGTGGCAAATACCCTTGGTGCGGCAGATGAACTTTTAAAGAAAATAAAAGAAGGCGATGAAAGATTTAAAGATATTGTAGCACTCGAAGTCATGGCATGTCCTGGCGGATGTTTAGGCGGTGGCGGACAGCCTATTCCAACGACCGAAGAAATAAGACTTAAGAGAGCTCAAGCCATATACGAGGAGGATAAAGAAGCAAAACTTAAAAAATCTCATGAAAACCCTGCCATAAAACAGCTTTATGATGAGTTCTTAGAAAAGCCATTATCAGAAATCGCCCACAAGCTTTTGCATACTCACTATCAAAGGAAGGAAAAATACAAGATCAAAATCTAACAAAGAGGCCGGCGCAATTCGCCGGCTTCTTTCATCTTCTCTCACCTTTTAGAACTGCTACGCATCTTGGACAAATATCAGGATACTGTGGATCCTTTCCAATTTCCTCACTGTACTTCCAACATCTCTGACACTTTTGCCCCTTTGCATGTTCAACTTTTACTTTAACATATTCTCCCATCTCACCATCGTTGTCCTCCACAACCACCTTAGAAACTATAAATATCTCTTCAAGCTCTTTCTCTCTGCTCTTAAGCACCTCTAGAACAGATTCTTTCTCGGACCAAAGAGTAACTTGAGCGTCCAAAGAATGCCCTATTACACCCTTTGATCTTGCTTCTTCAAGGGTTTTTAAAACCTCTTCCCTTGCAGCAAGGATTGTTTCCATCTCTTTCATAACATTTTTGTCGATTTTGCTTTCATCGTACTCCGGCCACATCTCAACCTGTATGGTTTTGTACTTGCGGGGCAGATTTTTCATGTGTTGATAAACCTCTTCTGCTGTGAAGGTGAGGAAAGGCGAGAACATCTTTACAAGGGCAAACAAGACTTCATATATAACCGTTTGAGCGGATCTTCTATAAATTGAATCTTTTGCCTCGACATATAGCCTGTCTTTGGTTATATCAAGATAGAATGAGCTGAGTTCATTGGTTATGAACTTAACAAGTGCGCTGTAAGCTTTTGAAAATTCGTAATCCTCATAAGCTTGCGTAACCCTTTTTATGAGATCCTGAAGTCTTCCCATCATCCATTTATCAACAAATAGCATCTTTTCAAATGGAACGCTATCTTTATCGGGATAGAAATCATGAGTGTTTCCAAGCATATACCTGAAAGTGTTTCTAATCTTCTTATAGACTTCTACTTGTTGGTTCATTATGTTGAACGACATTCTAACATCGTTAAAGTAGTCAACACTCATGACCCAAAGTCTCAAAATGTCAGCACCATATTTCTCCGTTATTTCAAGCGGACTTATAACATTGCCCAGGGATTTGCTCATAGCCCTTCCCTGTTCATCCTTAATGAACCCATGAGTAAGAACGGTTTTATACGGAGGTTCACCAGTTTGAGCTACAGAGAGCCATAGTGACGACTGGAACCATCCTCTATGCTGATCACTACCTTCAAGATACATGTCTACTGGGAATTTGTGATCATCTCTTGACCTTACAACGGCTTCAAAAGAGCTACCGGAATCAATCCAAACATCAAAGGTGTTGTAAGTTTTTTTCAAGTGAGTTGATCCGCATTTTGGACATTTAACTCCCTCAGGGATGAGTTCTTTTTCAGATAGTTTGAACCAAGCGTTGGTTCCCTCTTTTCTAACTATTTCAATAAAATGATCAAGAACCCTTTCGTCTATGAATTCCTCACCACAATCTTCACACTTAAGAGCCGGAATGGGAACCCCCCACATTCTTTGTCTGGAAATACACCAGTCTGGCCTTTCTTCAACCATCGCTTTGATTCTGTTTTTCCCCCATTCCGGTATCCACTGGACTTTTTCTATGCCTTCAAGAGTCTTTTCCCTGAAGTTGTTCTTTTCGACTGAGATGAACCACTGCGGTGTTGCTCTAAAAATAATTGGATTTTTACATCTCCAGCAATGTGGGTAGGAATGGGTTATCTTTCCTTCGGCAATCAATATTCCCTTTTTCTTTAAATCTTCTATTATTATCGGGTTAGCATCTTCTATGTGAAGGCCTGCATACTTCCCTGCTTCTTTTGTAAACCTCCCATCATCATCAACAGGAGATACAACATCAAGACCATTTTTAAGGTGCCCATATATGTAGTCTTCCTCACCATGACCTGGTGCTGAATGGACACATCCAGTCCCAGTGTCCATAGAAACAAAGTCAGCTAAGAAAATTCTTGATCTTTTATCGTCAAATATAGGATGTATAAGGAGCTTTCCATCAAGTTCAGCACCTTTGAACTCTCTCACAACTTCGTATCTTTTAAGCTTTGCTTCTTTTGCAAAGCTTTCAAGAAGATCCTTTGCAACTATCCAAATTTCGCTGCTAACTTTTATCTCAACATAAGTGTAATCTGGATGTAGAGCGACTCCCGTGTTAGCAGGAAGAGTCCAAGGTGTGGTCGTCCAGATAACAACAAACTTCTTAGGATCATCCTCGAATGGGAATTTTACATAGATTGATGGTGATTCATGATCATGGTATTCTATTTCCGCTTCTGCAAGAGCGGTCTTGCAGTGGTGACACCAATATATAGGTTTTTTTGCTCTGTAAACTTGTCCTTTTTTCACCAAAGTTTTAAAAACTTCCAGTATTTTCGCTTCGTATTTTGGATCAAGTGTGAGATATGGATTGTCCCAATCACCTCTGACTCCAAGTCTTATAAACTCTTTTTTCTGTATTTCAATAAATTTCTTTGCAAAATTCTCGCATTCTTCTCTTATCTCCGAAGCGGACATTTCCTTAGCTTTTTCTCCAAGTTCAGTAGTAACTTTGTGTTCTATGGGAAGGCCATGAGTATCCCATCCTGGAATGTATGGAGTTTTGTACCCTCTCATAGTTTTGTATTTCATGACAACGTCTTTCAATATCTTGTTCATTGCTGTTCCAAGATGGATATGTCCATTGGCATAGGGAGGTCCATCATGGAGAACAAACAATGGTTTCCCTTCTCTTTCCTTCAATGTGTAGTTGTAAATGTCTATTTCTTTCCAATATTCCAAAAACTTAGGTTCTTTTTTTACAAGATTAGCTCTCATTGGAAAGTCGGTTTTTGGAAGATTGAGCGTGTCTTTATAATCCACAAGTGATTCCTCCCTTCGATCTATACAAGCTCTACAAGCTTTTCTGGAATTTTATACGCTGGAAGTATGTAGTCAGCATAGCCTTCCTCTATAACAGATTTAGGCATTCCAAACACCACACAGGTTTCTTTGGCTTCTGCTATAACTGTTCCTTTATAAAACTTCACTTTGAAAGCTCCCTTAGTTCCATCTTTTCCCATACCAGTTAATATAACCGCTATAGTCTTATCCTTGTAAATTTCTGCTACTTTATCAAGGGTAAAGTCAACCGCAGGCCTGACATTGTTGATTTTTGGAGATTTGTCAAGGTAAAGGGATACTTTGGAACCGACTAATTTTGCACCAAGATGATAATCTCCAGGTGCAACGTAAACCCATCCGGGTTTTAATATATCTCCTTCTTGCGCTTCTTTAACATGCAAGTTGCTATTCTTATCGAGCCTTGCAGCCAATGATTTTGTAAATCCGGCTGGCATGTGCTGAACTATTATTATCGGAGCCGGAAAATTGGCCGGAAGTGGAGGAACGACCATGTCAAGTGAGCGCGGCCCACCTGTCGATGATCCAATAACCACTACCTTTCCAGTGGCTGTTACTGTTCTTTTCATTTTAATCATGGATGGTCTGACTCTCCTTATAGTAAGCTTAGTTGGATCAACCTTAACAGCGTTCCTTATCTTTTCAATGAGCTGACCTGCCACCTGTCTGAAGGTCATCGAAACTGATCCGGCGGGCTTTGCCAGAAAATCCACTGCACCTATTTGCAGAGCCGTTAGCGTGATTTCTGCACCTTCCTCTGTGAGTGAGGATACCATGATAACCCTTGTCGGGGCTTTCTTCATGATGAGTTTCAGAGCTTCTATTCCATTGAGCCGTGGCATTTCCACATCAAGAGTTATGACATCTGGCCTATGTTTTACCGCAAGTTCTACCGCTTCAAGCCCATCCTTCGCTATAGCCACAACTTTCATGTCAGGTTGTGAATCGATGATGTCTTTCAATACCATTCTCATAAAAGCCGAATCATCGGCAATCATCACTCTAATCTGACTTGTTCCTGCCATTTCTTCGCACCGCCTCCCAAAACACTATGGAAGGAAACAACACCAAAAAGGCAACAGCCAAAATGTTTCCTGCAGTTTCCTTCCATCCAAAAAGTTCCTTTCCAAATATCACTACCCCAACTACAACAGCAAATATCGAGTACCAAAGAACGATACCTGCCGCTACATCTTTTACGAATTTTATCATTGGATTGTATTCATTTGAATAAACATCCATCAATCCTTCTACTAAAGTGTTGATAAGTTCGGCTCCTATGACGGAAAATACAGCGAATATAAGCCAGAGCATGTCTATATAAGAAATGTTTAAGAAAAAAGAAACAATTAGGACTATTAATCCTATGGTGAAATGTATTTTTAAATTTCTTTCAGCTTTTAAAGCTTCTTCAATTCCGTCAATTGCATGTTTGAAAGATTCAAAAATATTATTCGAACCCAATTGGATGTTTTTTCTTCTTCTGTTTGAGTTTATATTCCTTTTGAAATACCCCATACCCAAAATCAACCGCCTTTAAGTTCATATCTACATATTTTTTTCTTACAGTTTCCGCTATAGTCTCTTTAAGGGTATCAAGAGTTACTACTCCTGTTACTTTGACAAGAGCACCGAGTCCTATCATATTAGCCACCACACCTGTCTTAAAATTTTCTATGGCAGCTTTTGTGAATGGATACCCCAGAATTTTTCTTGTTATTCTGCATATCTCTATTGGAAACCCTGTTGGAATGTTTTCTGGCTCCATGCAGCTGAAGGTTTCAACATTCATCATCGAAGTATCTATGAAAAACACCCCATTCTTTTTTAAAAGCATATAATGGCGGGGGATAGCGGTCGGGTGAAGGGCAAATAAAACATCAAAACTTTCCGCCTTTGGATAGTCGATCCACTCGTTGCTATAGAGAACATCGCAATGGCTTGGCCCTCCTCTAACCTGTGCCGTATAGGACTGACTTTGAACAACCCATTTCCCTTCCTTTATCAAAGATTTCGCTAGAACAATTCCCATTAATATATTTCCCTGTCCACCAATACCGGCAAACCTCAAAGTTACAGGCATGTTCAAAACCATTCTCTTCACCTACCCTGAGCTTTTTTCTGAAGCTCTCTATAACAGTCCATATAACAAGGCTTTTCTTCCTTTCTGAACTGCCCAATTACTATCTTACCTTCGAGTTCCTCTTCAGACATTGTCTGAGCCTTCTGCAATGTCACAGAATTAGTTTTGAAGTACTCAAGCATCTGATAGGGCTCTGGCATCCCATTGTATCTTCCAAAATAGGTATGACAGTTGGATATAACATCAACTACCGAAACTCCCTTATGTTCTATAGCCTCTTTTATGTACCTAACGAGCAGGTTGTAGTGGTAAACAGTTGCTCTTGCAACATAAGTGGCACCCGCCGATAGAGCCAGTTTAACTATGTCAAAGGGTTTTTCTATATGTCCATAGGGAGCCGTTGAAGCATATTCTTCTTCTGGTGTGGTAGGAGAATATTGTCCTCCTGTCATACCGTATATCATGTTGTTGAACACGATCACTGTAAGGTCTATATTTCTTCTGCATGCATGGATAAAGTGATTACCACCTATAGAAGCAAGATCACCGTCTCCACCCATAACTATAACTTTGAATTCTGGTCTTGCAAGTTTGACTCCTGTTGCAAAAGCGATAGCTCTTCCGTGCAATGTATGCATAGTATTGAAATCAAGATACCCTGTTGCCCTGGATGAACAGCCTATCCCTGAAACCACCGCTATTCTGTCTTTCTTCAGCTTAAGTTGATCTACAGCCTCCAAAAATGCCTTTAAAATTATTCCGTTTCCACAACCGGGACACCAAACTGTGGGCCATCTGTCAATTCTTAGATATTTTAATAGCTGTTTTGTTTTCATAAGTTTTCACCCCATAAGGTTTATTTTTTCAAGTTTAACACCGGTCATCTTAAAGAAAAATTCACTTAATGGATCCGGGTAGTCTTCAAGATAAACCACACGAATTATACCAGCATTTATTATGAGTCTTGCACATATTGAACAAGGCTTG
>JAMOOR010000254.1 GCA_027065235.1 Thermotogaceae bacterium
AATACTCTCAACATCACGGGGGGAGGTAGATATCCCGTAGGAAATTGAGATAGGATTGGACTCTATCGTTATTTTATCTTCCACATTCTTTTTTATTCTCTCGGCAATCTTCTCAGCTGTTTCGTAGGACGAATTATCTATTACAACTACAAACTCATCACCGCCATATCTGTAAACAGTATCAGATGATCTCAAAGACTCTTTTATAATCTTCGCTAGCTCTTTCAGTATCCTATCACCAACCATGTGTCCATAAGTGTCGTTTATTTTTTTAAAGTCATCCACGTCAATAAATATTATAACCTTGTCTTTCAAGTCTTTCAGGTTCTTTTCAAGGGCTTTTCTATTGAAAGTTTCGGTGAGTGGATCTTTGTACATATCCTGGATGAGGTTCCTCAAATTTTTAAGAAATTCCGATGTACTATGAAGGTGCTCTTTTAAAGATTCTGTTCTTTCCTTATCAAATAGGTTACACGTGTCGATAAAGGAGATTATTATGACGTTGTCCTCTATTGCCTTTTTTAAAAGGATACAATGAGTAGAACGGAGTTTCGAAAGGACTTCATCATTCTTCACATCATCGTGCAGGAGTATTTCTTTTTTCTCTTGAGGATTGAAATTCTTTTCTTGATTTTCTGTGAGCTCAAGAGACTCTGGCTTTTCAGAAAATTTTTTATCTTTAACGTTGAAAATCAAAACCATCGGATTTTCAAGATGGAAAGTTTCAGAGATACTCTTTATCATCTCTTTTAATACATCCTTCTCTTCTATAGACTCGTTCGCAAAATCAAGTATAAGGGGATATATATCCTCCTTCAAAGTTGCGGACAGAATTTTATCGAGATTTTCATCCAATTTGATATTTGGACATTTCTTTTTCTTTTCACTCATCCCTTTACAACACCCAGCGGTACGAGTCTAGCAACTTTCTTAGCGATTCCAACATTGCTTGTAATATCAACAACCCTGTCTATGTCCTTATACGCTTGTGGCGCCTCCTCAACAACCGTTCTTTTTCCTTTACTTATAATGGATATCCCTTTTTCATTAAGTTCATTAATAACTTCGGTGAATGTGAGTTTTCTAAGAGCTTCTCTTCTTCCCATTTTTCTCCCAGCACCATGAGCAGAAGATGAAAATGTGGTTCCTTCCGCTATCTTTGTTCCAACCATTATGTATGACGCTTCCCCCATGTTTCCAGGTATCAAAACAGGAAGACCTACTTTTCTGTATTCTTCTGGAACGAGTGGATTGTCTGGGCCAAGTGACCTTGTCGCACCTTTTCTATGGATTATGAGTTTCTTCCTTTTTCCATTGATTTCATGTTCCTCCAATTTTGCAATGTTATGGGCTATATCGTAAAGTAAAAATACTTCTGCATTTCCAAGCACCTTTTTGAATGCTTTTCTAACTAGATAACCTATTATTTCCCTATTTGCAAATGCGTAATTGGCAGCACAGGCCATGGCAGAAAAGTAACTTTGTCCCAGAGGATGATAAAATGGAGCATTTATAAGCTGCTTGTCAGGAAGGTTTTTGTTATGGGAT
>JAMOOR010000255.1 GCA_027065235.1 Thermotogaceae bacterium
ATCCATATCGTGGACTATGTTGAGTTTTCCTCCGTGCTCCTCTGCATTCTTTTTGGCTTTTTCAACTATATCTGGCATGAGATCGAATTTCTCTGGGTAAGCCAAAGTTACTTCCATTCCGAATCTTGTGAAGAGAAGTATCTGAGATTGCGGAACTGAAAGTGGTTTTAAATGACTCTTTGCGTAAGCCCAGCTTATTGTAACCTTAAGTCCTCTTAAGTCTTTTCCAAACCTTTCTTGAATTGTCATGAGGTCGGCAAGAGCCTGGAATGGATGGTAAACATCGTCTTGTAGGTTCATAACAGGGGCTCTTGAGTTTTCCGCTATGCTTCTTATGTATCTGTTTCCAACCCCAAAGGTACAGTGCCTGATTCCTATTCCATCACCGAATCTGGAAAGGATTATAGCGGTGTCTCTTGCACTTTCTCCATGAGCTATTTGCATTTTGTCAGGTGAAAGGAATATACCCGTTCCGCCAAGTTGTGCTATACCTGCTTCCATGCTGTTTCTCGTTCTTGTCGACTGATCGAAGAATATAAGGAATAGTACCTTGTAAAGGAGAAGCGGTGTTGGCTCACCCCTGTAGAACTTGATTTTGAGATCTCTTGCAACATCGAGCATCACGTCTACTTCCTCTTTGGTGAAGTCATCGACAGTTATGAAATGCCTGCCCCTGAAGAAAGGATCACTGCTACCACCGTAGTTGATCATCCAAACATCCCTCCTTTTATCTTACAAGATCAAGAATTAATCCATTTATCTCTCCAACTCTGGCCATTATATTCAAAGTTGGACGCTCTGCAGCTAACAGAGCATTCGTTAAGTCTTCCAATTTCTCATCGATCTTCTCTGCTATAACATGGAGTCGTGGCTTGTTTGTTGAAAAGTCCATGTTGTCTGCTACCTTATACAGCTTTTTCTCTACAAACTTCAAAAATTCTCTAATTCTTTCCTTATACTTTGCAAGATTCTTTTTAGTTGGAGATCTTGCAAGATCGTTTCCAGCTTGAATTATCGCATCTATCATCTCGTTCAATCTCTTCTCTAAAGCCTCTACTTCAACATCCTCGAACACATCAAAAAAATCCGGCTCGTTTATAGAATGCCTTCCATACTTCGATTTCTTTTTTAACTTTCTTTTCTCCTCTATCTTGTTGCTTCTTAGCTCACTATCCCCAAGAGGATTAATTCTCATTGCTCATCACCACTTTCATGAGATTATAACAATTAAGCTTTCTGATGCAAAAATTAAAGGGGCCATCAGACCCCTTTTTATAACTTTTAAGCTTTCGTTTTTGCTTCTTCTGATGACTTGCTCTCGTTTTTTGCTTTATCAGAACTTGATTTGCTACTGCTTGAACTTGTCTTTTTAGAATCCGTTATATAAAAACCGCTTCCCTTGAATATAACACCCACCCTGCCTATGGATCTTTTCATCACACTTCCACACTTATCACATACAACCGTGGGTGATTCATTCATGGAATGCATGACGACCTTTTCATATCCACAGTTCTCACATACATATCTGTACATTGGCATGT
>JAMOOR010000256.1 GCA_027065235.1 Thermotogaceae bacterium
ATTGGACTTGGTATCTTCGCGCTTGCCTTTGTGCTCTATGCCAATCCTATACGTGAAAGGAGTGAAATTAAATGATAAAAATTGAAAAAATATCTAAAACATTTTCAGATGTTGTTGCGATTTCTGAGGTCAGTTTCGAACTTGAAAAAGGCGTTAACTTGTTGATTGGGCCAAATGGTGCAGGAAAGACTACCACTCTAAAATGTGTAGGATGTGTAATTCAGCCCGACAGTGGAAGCATTACAGTGTTTGGTAAAAATCCATGTTTTGTGAAAGAAAGAATAGCATTTTTAAGTGAAGATAGAAAAATCTTAAGGAAAATGAAAGTAAAAGATTACATGGAGCTTCTACCACTTCTTTACAGTAAATGGGACAACCAGATTTTTAAGAAGCTTTTAAATCATTTTTCCATACCGTTAAATAAAGCTCTGGATAAATTATCAGCAGGAATGAAAACTCTCTTTTTATTAACATGCGCCATTTCCAGCGGTGCGGATGTGCTGCTGCTTGATGAACCTACACAGCACCTTGATCCCGTCAAAGTTGCGGAAATACAAAACATAATTAGAGAAATTGCCCTTGATAAGATTGTGGTTATCTCAACTCATCACCTTGAAGAAGCTGAAAATTTTGCAGACAGGTTCGTGTTGATAAACGAAGGTAGAGTGATTTACCACGATGATGTGGACTCTGCAAAAGAGAGTCACAGGGTGATACAGCAGAATGAGTTGACAGAAAGCGACAAGGTAATTGGAAAGATAGAAAGCGGTTGGCTCGTGAAAACCGACGCAGATAAAGGAAGATATCCATCTCTTAGAGAGATTGCTCTGGCGTATTTGACTAAAGAAAACTTAAGAAACATTGAAATTTACTAAAAAATCAAAACATATCAAACGCCCAATAATGCCATCTTTGTGTGAAAATAAGATCGTCAATACTCTTTTCATCTATTTTTATGGGTTTTACAAATATTAATACATGCTCTTTTTCTGTATATGGAAAGTTTTTTGCAAGGTATTCCGTTACAGGATGATATGGTTTTGAGAAAAACGATATCTTTTTGGCATCTTCTGGGAGAAGATCGGATATTTTGCTCGGATCTCCTGCAAAATCCAGCAAATTGTACACGCCATCGCTGGCTTTATCAAAAAGAGCGTATGTTTCGCCAGTTGATGATTTGATCAAAAGTGATCCTTTTTTTAAAAAATATCCCAGTTGAAAGTTCCAAAGGTATTCATCTCTTACAACGGTAAACGCAAAATCTTTATTGAACTCTTCTGAGGTTTTCATTAAGTCCTTTAAAAGTGTGTCGTCAGGTTTGTTTATAACCTCATGTGAAGTTTTTGAAATTCCATCAACATCGAACTCATAATGGTATGTCATGACTAATTTCCAGCCATTTTTCACATAAAATTTATGCTTCGATGCAAAAAGTACGGAAGCTTCATAATCCATGTTTTTCATATAGGATGTAGCATAAGATAACAATTTAGACGCTATGCCTTTTCCTCTCATAGTTTTCTTTGTGCATACATTTCCAATTCCTCCGACCTTTATAAGTCCTTTGGAAGTTCTCAAATATCTTGTATATATCTGCACATAGCCAACTATCTTACCAGAGTAGACTGCAACTATTGAGTTTTCGGGAAATTCTCTGTCAGGTACAAAATGTAAAAAGTATTCCTTGGGGGTTTTGGTAAAACAGGAGTAAAGCAATTCTAATATCGATCCAAGTTCTTCTTTTTTAGCAATTCTGATGATCATTTAAAAATCGCCTCCTCCATGATTTAATATTTATCTTATAGGGGGTGCTCAAATTGGATAATGTTGAAAGAAAAAAGAAAATCCTTGAAATATTGAAAGAGAAAAAGCATATAAGTATCAAAGAGCTGGCAGATTTAACAGGATTTTCTCCTGTAACAATAAGAAGAGATGTTAGGGAACTTGAAGGAGAAGGAGCGCTGCAAAGAAGCTGGGGATATGTTTTCTTGCCTGAAGTATCAAAATATGAGTTATCCTTCAGAGAAAGGGAAAAGGAGTATGCCGCAGAAAAGAAAAGAATAGCCCAGAAAGCATTAAAATTTCTCAGAGATGGAATGACTATAGGACTTGATGCTGGAACAACGACGCTTTTTATAGCCAAGGAAATAGGAAAGTCTGGGTTGAATTTAACCGTTGTAACTCCATGTCTTCCAATTTTGCAGCTTGCAACAAGATATGAAAACCTTAATGTGCTACTGCTTGGAGGAAAATACGATCCGGAAAATCTATCCTTTGTAGGTCCCATAACAATACAAGTTATAGAAAAACTCCATTTTGATATTGCGTTCATAGGTGCTTCAGCCGTTATTCCAGAAAGGGGCCTGTTTACTACAAACCCCGAAGGTGCCGAAGTTGACAGAAAGCTTGCTTTAAGCAGCGATTTTGTTGTAGGTGTTTTTGACCACTCTAAATTTTTCAAGAAAGCTCCCTTCCTTTCCGTTGAATCTTCTTTACTGCATTTGATCATAACAGATCATAAATCAAAATCCAATATATTGCAGCAGTTTCCTGACCATATAAAAATCATTCTTGCTTAAATTCAGATCATTCTTGACTGAAATATGAAAATATGATATCATACAATCGACTTCGTCGAAGGGGTGGTTGTTATGACTTCCTATTGCAAAGAAGTAAAGAGAGTTCTCGACGACATTTTGAAATATGAAAGCGAAAAAATAAAAGAGGTAGCAAGATACATATCAGAAGCAATTGAAAATGATGGAGTTGTTATAGCTTTTGGGACGGGCCATTCACACATCATGGTGGAGGAGATGTTCTATCGTGCAGGGGGACTCGTTCCGGTGTATCCAGTTTTTGTGGGTGCTTTAATGCTCCATGAAGGTGCTGCAAGAAGTTCCATCCTTGAAAGAACACCACAGATGGGAAGAACGATAGCAGATTATGTAAACTCATCGGAAAATGATGTTGTGTTCGTTTTTTCAAATTCCGGTGTGAACGCTGTTCCAGTGGAATTTGCCATGGTCATGAGGGAGCGAGGACATAAGGTCTTTGCTGTAACATCCTTTCAACATTCAAAAAAGGTTCAGCCAAGAAATCCAGAAGGTAAAAGGCTGATGGAAGTAGTGGACATAGCTATAGATAATCATGTTCCTTACGGTGATGCCAGTGTTAGGGTGGGGAATGTAAAGGTTGCTCCTTTATCCACTATAGCAGGGGCTTTTATAGTTAACTCCATCGTCATCGAAATTACGAAAATTTTTGATGAAGATGGAAGAATTCCACCTGTTTTTGTCAGTGCCAATGTTGAGAACGGGGATCTTCACAACGAAGGGCTGATAAGAAGTTATTCAAGTAGAATTCCAATACTTTGAGGGAGGTGGTTGGGTTGAAAAGGCTCTTTTTACTTTTTGTAGTACTTTTGATAGCAGGATCGATGTTTGCAACAGCTTTGCCCGGAGATAAGGTATTAAAGATGGGAACAGTCCTTGCAAACAAGATAGAAGAGTTAGGAAAGAAACTGCCGGACGAAATAGCTGTTCCGGGAACAGGTCAAAAACTTACCATGGAGCAAGCCCTCTATGTGATGGCCAAATGGCTTGCACTTTACGGGGCAGAGGGAAAGAAAGTTGGTAAGATTCCAGCACAAGTGCCGGTAATTGATATGAAAAAGCCCGAAAAGCTGATTAAAGGAGCTTCGGGTGGAAAGATCTGGTGGGATGATATTTACAAACTATGTAAAGATCTGTCCAAAAAATTCGAAGAAGATCCCACCATCCCACCACAGATAGAGGTTCTAAATGATAGAAAAAAAGATGTTGTAACGGCCGATGTCTTAATATACCTTCTTGCAAGAACCATAAGATGGATTGACAACAACGCAAGAATGCCAAATTACGCTTCTATAAGACCTGTTACGCCTCCACAAAGCTGGCCAAAAGTGGAAAAACCATTGGTGAAGATCAAGAAAGTCCCGCCAAAGCCCGGTGAGATAAGAGGAGTTTGGGTGTGGTATGACACACTTGGTAAAGTTGGAGTGGAGAAAGCTATAAAAGAAATCAAAGAATTAGGCTTTACCGATGTGTTCCTCCTTGTGAAAGGTATCTCTGGAAGAGTTTGCTGGCCGTCTTATGTAGCGCTTCAAACTTGGGACGATACAAGCATACTTGAAAGAGCAGTTTCAGAGGCTAAGAAACAAGGGTTAAGGATTCATGCGTGGTTCGTTGTTAGCAAGGATAAAGCGTACTTAGCAGCTAATCCAGAAAGCGCGATGTGGGGCATTCCACTTGATAAAGGAGGAAATTTCAGAAGAGCGGGAAGCACTATAGAATTTGCTCTTGACAGCGCATACAGAAAATATATAGAAGATTTGATCTATGAAGTAGCATATCGCTATAACATAGACGGAATACATCTTGATTATGTAAGGTATCCAACGGGAGCTTGGGGTTGGAGTCCATACCAGCTTGGGAGAGCTTGGATGGAAGGGCTCGATTTAGACTTCCTGCTCAATACAGCTATCGATACTTGGGGAAACAAGGGTGATGGCAAAAAGTTCATAGATATGTATCAGCAAATGAAGTACTACGATATAAACACATGGGTTCAGATGAGAATGGACGATGTAAGAAACTTCGTTGAGGAAATAAAGGAAACAGTTGAAGCAGCAAATAAAAAGTTGATTCTTAGTGCAGCACTTATGCCGGAAGGTGGAGACACCGATCCAAGTGCTAACGCATTTGCCATGGTTCACTACGGGCAGAGGTACGCAGACTTTGGAGAGCTTTGCGACTGGGTTGTGCCTATGACCTATCACCTCGAATGGGGCAAAAAAGCTCAGTGGATAATAGATGTATTCAAGGGAACGAAAGAAGTTGTCCAGCCAGGAGTTAAGGTTTTGATGGGTGTACAGGGATTCGATGTAGATTCTACTGAAATGCTAAAAGCTATATACGCTGCAAGGCAAGCTGGAGCTGATGGAATAGTTGTGTTCAGATATGGTTCATTAACAGATGAAATGAAGAAAGCTATAAAAGAAGCTTTTGGTGAGTGAAAAAGGGGGTGGATATGAAATGAAAAGGTTAGCCATATTGCTTCTTTGTGTTTTTGTCAGCGTAGCATTTTCTGTACAAATCACTTTTTGGTTCGCTGGTGGCGATCCAAAATCCGATCTACCTTTGGTTAAAAAATACATAGAAGAATTTGAGAAGGAAACCGGTATCAAAGTGAAATTTGTAGCTATTCCATGGGCAGAGGATCCTCATACAAAGATACAAGTTGCTATAGCTTCTGGTAAAGCTCCTGACCTCATAAAACTTGGTTCTCCGTTCGAACACGTTCTTGCAAAATATGGTGTTTTAGAGCCGCTGGATAATCTATTACCTGAGGATGTTTTAAAAGAATTTGTCCCGTCTGTTATTAAAGAATCAAGATACTCTGCCAACAAACCAAGATATCTAAAAGGAAAGCTCATCTCTATACCATACTTCACGGATGTGAGAACAGTGCTTTACAGAAAGGACATATTCAAGGAAAGAGGAGTTCCTGACCCAATCGATTGGACATGGGATGATTTCGTTAAATACGCCAAGATATTAACTTTTGACAGAGATGGAGATGGAAAGATCGATGTTTATGGATTCGGAACTTCTGCAAGGTACAACTCTCAATGGATCACATTTGCATGGCAAGCCGGAGGAAAAATACTTGATGAGAATGATAGACCGCAGGTTAATTCTAAAGAATTCGTAGAAGGCGCAAAGTTCTTCTGGAAGCTTTTCAATGAATATAAGGTGGTTCAACCCGGTGCCATAAATGCTCATCTTTGGGATGTAAGAAAACTTCTGGCGGAAGGAAAAGTCGCAATGTATGTAGATTGTGGAGACAGTGCAAAAGTTCTAAGAGAGGAACTTGGAGACAAGCTTGGCGTAGGCCTTCTTCCAAAGAACCCAAGGACCGGAAAAAGAACTGCATTCTCAGGAGCGGATTCCTTCGTTATACCAAAGCAATCAAGGCATAAGAAAGAAGCAGCCAAGCTCCTTCTCTGGCTCATCTCTAAGGAAAGGATGAAAGAATACTGTAAAGTCTCTGGATTCCTTCCTGTAAGAAAGGATGTTTTAGAAGACCCATACTTCAAAGATGATCCCGTTAAATCCATGTTTGCAAAACAACTTGAAGATGCTAAAGGATGGATAAAGCACCCCGAAGCAAGCTTTATTTCAAGAACATTGAGAACAGCTATTCAACAGGCTTTAACAGGTAAAAAGACTGTGGAACAGGCTTTGGACGATGCTCAGAAGGAAATATATGGGTACCTCAAGAAAAAGGGCTATATAAAGTAACTCGATTATGAGGGGGAACCACCCCCCTCCTTTTTCATACATCCTTAGGAGGGATGGAAGAATGAAAAAACGAATGAAAAAGAAGTTGAAGGATACAATAATCTCATACCTTTTTTGTTTTCCAGCGTACAGCGTGTTTGCGGTTTTTATTTTTATACCTATTGTATGGGCTTTTGTTTTAAGCTTTACAGATTACAGTTTATTAACATTCGGAGAAAGCAAATTTGTAGGCTTTGATAACTATATAAGGCTTTTTAAGGATCCAGTATTTTTAAAGTCTCTTTTAAATACTCTGTATTATTCCGTTTTGTATGTTCCAGCAACGCTGATAATAGGCTTCCTTTTTGCTCTTATGCTCAACGACGATTTCCCTGGAAGAAACTTTTTCAGGCTTGCTATGTTTATACCGGTTATTATATCTATGGTTGTTGCAAGTATCGTCTGGATGCTGATCCTTTCCGCCCATCCAACAAGTCTTGCTAACAGATTTTTAGCACTGTTCGGAATACCACCGCAAGGCTGGCTGTCAGATCCAAAGCTTGCTATGATTTCCGTAGCCGTGGTTATGGTGTGGAAAACCTTTGGATACAAGATGCTTTTGTACTTGGCAGCTATGCAGAATATTCCTCAGGAGCTTTACGAGGCTGCGGAAATTGATGGTGCAACGGGATGGAAAAAGACCATGTATATAACCATACCTCTTTTAAAGCCTACCACCTTCTTCCTTTTAGTAACTTCTGTAATTGACTCGTTCCAGATATTCACACCTATATACATAATGACCGGTGGTGGACCCGGGTACGCCACAACAACTATTGTCAATTACTTATATCAAAAAGGTTTCCAAGAATTTGAAATGGGCTATGCTTCGGCGATAAGTTACATCTTGTTCCTCATATTGCTTGTTTTAACCTTCATTCAGAAAAAAGGATTTGGAAAAGAAGAGCTTTATTGATCGGGAGGGATTTTACTTATGGGTATGAGGAAGAAAAGAATGACATGGCTAATTTTAAAATACATCCTTTTAAGCGTTGTTTCGTTCTTTACGCTTCTTCCAATGATATGGATGGTATCTACTTCTTTGGAACCTGATAAGGGGCTTGAATCTTATTCTCTAATCCCAAAAGAGATAACTTTTTCCAATTATCCAGAAGCTTGGAACTATCCAAGACTTTACGACGAAGATGTAACGCTTGGAACGATGTTTAAAAACAGCATAATAGTTTCCAGTGTTATTACACTCTTGAGTTTACTCTTTGATTCAATGGCAGGATACGCCCTTGCAAGAAAAAACTTTCCCGGCAGGACCTTGATGTTCTGGCTTGCTTTATCTACGCTCATGGTTCCCTTTTATGTCGTTGTCATACCCATGTACATAATCACTATGAAACTTGGACTTCTCAACACATTAACAGGCCTTATCATTCCTTTTGTTTCAAGTGGATTTGGGGTATTTCTTTTCAGGCAAGCTTTTATTTCTATTCCTCTTGAACTTGAAGAAGCCGCAAGGATCGATGGTGCAGGGGATTTTTACATCTACTGGAAAATAATGCTTCCTCTGATTAAACCAACGATTGCTACTATGGCGATATTCAAAATATTGTGGTCTTGGAACATGTTCTTCTGGCCACTTCTTGTTATACAGGATTATTCCAAAATGCCAATAAACCTTGGGCTCACGATGTTTAGAGGACAATTCGTTACAAGGTGGGGACTCTTAACGGCCGGTATGGTAATAGCCACTATTCCGATAATTGTGATGTTCCTCGTTCTTCAAAAATGGTTCATAAGAGGTTTGACGGCGGGAGCATTGAAAGGATGAAAATAGCGGTATACACGGGAAAAGGTGCGGCAAAAGAGAGCGCAAAGGCGATCATGAAGATATCATCGAAGGTAGGGCAAGTGGTTGAATTTGACAGAAACATTCCAAACTCTGATGTTTACATAGTTGGTGGAGGGTTGGCTTCTGAAATAGCAGCTAATCTTGGAGTGAAAAAGCTTAAAAAGTTCGAATCCATTATT
>JAMOOR010000257.1 GCA_027065235.1 Thermotogaceae bacterium
GATTGTGATATGCCGTATTCCCTGCATATCTGAGCTACTGTTTTGTCCCCTTTTATCCCTGCCATTACTATAGCCATCTTTTCTTCCGCAGATAAGTTTTTCTTACCCATATCTTATCCCTCCCCTCCTACCAAAAATAGTAGTAATATAAAACAAAGATAAGGCAGGGGGGCATAAATCACCTGAGCTTCAAAGCTCTTTCAGGAGTTTGCTCCCTGCCTCTTAAGCCATCATAAGTTGGTTGAGCTTTTAAGCTCTTGTCACAACGGAGGATTGGCTCAGAGGCTCCCTGCCTTATCAAATCTAACTGAAAGGAGTGTTGCTCATGCCTACTTTCGTTGGCATCGATGTTTCTAAGCATAATTTCCACTCTTGCATCATCTCTGATTCTCTCCCTAATCCATTCCATCAACATTTTACCATGAACAAACAGGGCTTTAACTCTTTCCTTAACTCCATCTCTCGCTTCGATCCAGTTGATACCTTCATCGCTATTGAGTCTACGGGGCCTTATCACTTTAACCTCTTCTCTTTCCTCACCTCCAATGGCTTTAATGTCGTGCTTATTAACCCTCTTATCATCTCCAATTTCTCCAAGCTCAACCTCAGACTTACCAAAACCGATAAGGTCGATGCCTATTCTATCGCAAGCTATATTCAATCTTTCCACGCAAAGTTTTTTGATAATGCTCCTCATTTCAAAAGCCACCCAAGTAACCTCTACCAGCTTAGAGAGCTCTCCAGAAAGAGGGAAGAGCTTGTTAATAGAAGAAGGAAACTCATGAACGATGTGGAAAAGCTCCTTACTATCACTTTCCCCGAGCTTGAAAGCTTTGTAAATGTTTTCTCTGCTTCTATGCTTAACCTCCTCGCACATTTCCCTTCTGCTAATGCTATTAACAGAGCTGATGTAAAAGAGATCGAAGCTTTCTTTAGAGGTAGAGGAAGAGCTCCAAAGATAAGCGCTAAAGATGTTAAAGCTTTGGCTAAAGAGTCTATCGGGACTGCTACGAAAGCTACAGAGAAGGTGCTCTCTATGACGATTAAGGAGATTATCTTCATAAACAAAGAGATAGAAGAGATAGAAGAGCTCATGAAGGAATTTGTGGAACAGCAGGATGAAGAAAAAGGAGAAAGTTTTTCTGTGAAAGAATATATTGATATCCTTAAATCCATACCTGGCATCAGCGATATTACAGCGATGCAATTTATATCTGAAGTTGGAGATATCAGGAGATTTAGGGATGTGGGAAAACTTGTTGCGTATGCTGGTGTAGATCCAAGTGTGTATCAATCCGGTAAATATGATGGGAGAGGTGGGATAAGCAAAAGAGGTAATAAGCATCTTAGAAGAGTTCTGTGGATTATGGCGACGAGTGTTGTGTTGCACAATAAACAGATAAGGGAGTATTTTGACAAGGTAAGAGAGCACCAGCCTTATAAGAAGGCTATTATGAAGGTTGTGCATAAGCTTTTGAGGATTATTTTTGCTATGCTTACCTATAAAAGAGCTTATATACCTCATCCTGAATGTCTCCCG
>JAMOOR010000258.1 GCA_027065235.1 Thermotogaceae bacterium
TACCCCTCCCACGTCAAAATTTTTTTCTATCATAGTTTAGCAGATAATCCTTTTCTAGAAAAGGAAATGGCTATAGAAAATTAAAATTCCATAAGATCCTATTATAAATGGATTTTGGAACGGTCGAAGTGGTTATTGGATCTTTGGAATATGTGAACGATAATTTCTCAAATACGGGATCGTTTTGCGCATATTTGTAGTAAAATAGAGAAAGTACTTGAAATACCATGCCATAAAGTGTTATATTTACCTACGTAGGAATTCATAATGAATCCTTTTAAAGGGGGGTTGACGGATGAATAAGAAAGAGTTAGTTGATGCTGTTGCGAAGAAGACTGGTGCCAAGAAAAAGGATGTTAAAAAGATAGTCGACGCCACGATCGAGGCTATAACAGAGGCTCTTGTTAAGGGTGAGAAGGTTCAGCTCGTAGGATTTGGAACTTTTGAGGTTAGAAAGACTGCTGCTAGAAAAGGAGTTAACCCGCAGACAGGGGAACCGATGACCATTCCAGCTAGCAAAGTGCCGAAATTCAGACCCGGTGGACAGCTCAAAGAACTTGTAAAGAAAGGAAAGAAAAAGTAAGTCTGGTCTGATTTGAAAAGGGGGAGAAAATCCCCCTTTTTATTTTCCAACACAGAAATTCGAGAATATAGTGTCCAAGAGATCATCGGTGAAATTTCTACCAGTAATTGCATCTAGCTTTTCTATTGCCTTTCTTATGTCTATGGAAATTATGTCACTAGGAAATCCGTTGTAGAGACTCTTCATAGCTTCTTTAATGTGATATAGTGAAGATTCCAAAAGCTCTTTTTGGCGTTGTGTAGTTAGTATAACGTTTCCATTCAGAGACTCCATATATACCTTTGCCAAGTCGTTTATGGCATTTTCCAGGTTTTCCAAACCCTCTCCAGTTATTGCAGATATTTTCACAATTTTCTCCTCTGAGAATGTATTGAAGATTTCTTGAGGAATATTTGAAATGTCCACTTTATTTATGATTATTATATGCGGTTTTTCCCTAACAATGCTATAAATTTCCAAGTCCTGTTCATCTATTCCTTGGGTTGGGTCTACAACGAACAGGATTATATCTCCCCTGTCGATTTCTTTTCTTGTTCTTTCCACCCCTATTTTCTCTACATGATCTTCAGAACTTCTCAGACCAGCTGTATCTAAAAGTTTGTAGTATTGCCCCATTATGTTTATATCTTCCGATATCACATCCCTTGTTGTACCTGGAATAGATGTCACTATGGCTCTGTCTTCTTTTAAAAGCCTGTTAAAGAGGGTGGATTTTCCTACGTTGGGCTTTCCCACTATAACCAGTCTTATTCCTTGCGAAGCTCTTACAGAATACTCAGCTTTTTTCACGATCTCTTCCATATCGTCTTTAACCATTACTAGCTTTTTTTCTATTCGTTCTTTATCCATTTCGAAGTCATCAGGATAATCGAGTTCTACCTCTATCTCGGCCATTATTTCCATTAAGTTTTGTCTTAAAGATTCAACAAATTTTCTAATTCCACCAAGAAGATTTT
>JAMOOR010000259.1 GCA_027065235.1 Thermotogaceae bacterium
ATGTCGATGTACAGAAGATTTATAAGGGGGGAAGAAGATGATGATAGTGAAAAACAGGAGTGAAATACTCTTTCTTTACGATGTGAAGTGGGGAAATCCCAACGGTGATCCAATGGACGAGAACAAACCAAGGCTTGACCAAGAGACCGATACGATAATAGTTACCGATGTTAGGTTAAAAAGGACAATACGGGACTACCTGAAGGATTTTCACGGAGAAAATTTGTGGGTAAGCAGTGAAGCGGTGCATCCGTCAGAGAGAATGAAAGAACTTGGAATAACCAAACTTGAGGACGCCATCGACAAGTGCATAGATGTCAGACTCTTTGGGATAGTTATGCCAGAAAAGAGCAAAAGCGCACTTGGAAATTCCTTAACAGGGGCGGTTCAGTTCCGTTATGGTAGATCCCTTCACAAGGCAAAGTGGGAACTCATTCAAGGAACGGCGGCATTCACATCAAAGGAAGGAAAAGGGCAGAGAAGCATAAGAGAGGAATATGTCGTTCCCTATGCTTTGATCGCTTTCTATGGCGTGATTAATGAAAAGTTAGCGGAAAAATCAAAATTATCGGAAGAGGATATCCAAAAGCTTTTGGATGGAATATGGAACGGAACCAAAAATCTCATAACAAGATCAAAAATGGAGCAAAACCCACGCCTTCTCGTAAAGATAAATTACAAAGAAGGTATTAAATCTCATCATGGCGAGCTTGATTACCTTGTGAAAATCCAAACGGAGAGAGACGAATTTTCAATAAGGGATGCCACAGAATATGCGTTATCCATGGATGAATTTGTCAAAGCTCTAAAAGCGATGTCTTCCAAAATAGAATCAATAGAATACAAAGCCGATAAAAGAATGACATTCACTTTAAATGGTGAGAAAAAGGATATAAGAGAAATTCTTAAAGAAATAACAAGTGAGGTAAAAGAGCTTGAACTGGAGTGATAAGAATGAAAGTACTTCTCTTCAGAGTTAAAGGACCTTTTGCACATTTCAGAAGGGTGTATACAACGACATCAGCGTCAACTTATTCGTTTCCTCCAAGGAGTGCCATACTTGGAATGATAGGTGCGATACTTGGCGTAGAAAGGAAAAACTACGCAGAACACCTTAAAATCCTCAAAGATTTAAAAGTTTCAGTGGTAATAGAAAAGCCCATAGAAAAAATAAGAATTCCAGCGAATTTTGTAAACACAAAAGATGGACGAAGGACCCAGATACCGGTAGAGGTGATAAAATCTCCTTCCTATGTTATAGCCGTCTCCAGCGAAAACTTCGATTTATTTGATGAACTGGTAAACATGGTGAAAAATAAAGAAACCACATATCCCTTATACCTGGGAATAAGCGAATTTCTCGCAACCCATGAATTTCTATACCTTGGCGATGCTCAACATGTAGATCCACCGGTAAAAATTCACAGCGTTCTTCCGTCATCCAAAGTGGTGATAAAACCAGAGAAAGGCGTCTTGTATTTGAAGGAAAGAGCAACAAGACAGATGGATGAAAAAAGAAAATTCATCAAACA
>JAMOOR010000260.1 GCA_027065235.1 Thermotogaceae bacterium
AAATCCTAAAGCGCTACTCTTTCCCGCACCGGACAATCCAGAAATTATAAATACCTGTTTCACCCTCAACACCACCAAACTCAACCTTCGAAATAGAAAAAGCAAGATTTTCCAAATCTATAAAGTTTCTTATTCTTCTTTCAAAATCCTCCGGTTCACCTGATGTATAAAACTCAACCCTCACCTTCTTTTTATAATCATCAATCTTCTTCTCAAACATCCCTTCCATAAGCTCAACCACACCATCAGCGGGATCAACTATATCAAGCGTTGGAAGAACCTTTTTAAATACGCTATACACAAGCGAAAAATGAGTGCATCCTAAAATCAACTCTTTTACTCCATACCCTTCGACATCCTTGAGACCTTTTCTTATTATGCTCGTTATCAAATCTTTATTCTCAAAATCCTTCTCAATCGCCAAAACCAGAGGTTGCAATGATCTTTTATAAACAATCCTTTTTCCAAGAACCCTATCGTAAATTCTGGATCTTACAGTGCTTTCAGTTGCCACAACGCCTATTCTATCTGTTTTCACAACCCTCTTAACATTCTCCACAATACCCACATAGGGTATATCTGATCCACCCTCAAGACACCTCTTAGCTACGGAATCTGCTGTATTACATGCTGCTACTATGACATCCACCTCTTTAGATTCAAGAAAATTTAGTATTCTACTTACGATAACAGAAAGCTCTTGGTCGCTCTTTATTCCATACGGTGAATTTGCAATATCTCCAAAATAAATATAATCAAAATATGGAAAAGAAGATACAAGCTTCCTTAAAACAGAAATTCCTCCCACCCCAGAATCAAAGAGTCCTACCTTCATAGGACCACCCTTTAAGCCTTTGAACGATTTCCTCCATCTTACTTTCCATCTCTATCTGCTGGAGAACAACATTTGCCAAAGCAGCAAAAAGAACTTCGTCCAACGTAAACTCCTCTGTTAGCTCCTCATAATCTTCAAGGAGCTCCTTAATCCTCTTTTCAACCTCACTAACAACCTCCGGTGGTTCATCTGATTTTAATGAATAGACCTTACCTGCGAATTCAACCGTTAACTTGGTCGCCACCCCACATCATCTCCTGATTCGTCGGAAGCTCAGATGTTGAAGAAAGAAGATTCTGTAGCCTCTCCACCATTCTGTTAAGAGACCTTTGCTGCTCCTCAAGAAGCTCCTCAAGTCTGCTCTTTTCCTCCTCAAGCTTTTCTATCTTTGCTTGAGCATCTTCAAGCTCCTGCCAAAGCTTCTCGTTCTCCTCCTTCAAATTTTGGTAATCATTCACAAGTTTATCCAGATAATTCTCGAGATCCCTGATGATCTCCACCTCTTATCCCCCCTCCTGTTAAATTTGAACTGCTTTTGTCTTATATGATATCATAAAATCCTAAAAAGAAGCTTATATTAATGCAGCAAAGGAGGGATCTTCGGTGAAAAAAGTTTTAACATTGGCAGTCGTACTTCTAGTAGCCGTTTTGTCGCTCTCCACCATAAAGATCTGGTTTTCCTGGGAAGGTGAAGAT
>JAMOOR010000261.1 GCA_027065235.1 Thermotogaceae bacterium
TGAATGAACTCTATTTCTCATCTGTAATCACAAAATTCTATGGAATACTGCTAAAGCAAAAACTGGACAGGGAAGATGAAACCTTAATCGATAAAAAATCCAAGATAAGTAAAGATTAAGAAATTAGCTGATTATCATCTACGAGTATCCAAGTATAGGTTTAAAGCCCAAAATTCGTGCTGTGAAGCTATTTTCACTTAATAGAGGGCTTAGTTGTGATTACAGATGAGCTTTCCAGTTGAAAATTTATAAAAAGAATGTCTAATTGGTATTACACAAAACGATTAGCTATCTAAAGATGATAAATTTGTATAAGATTGCTAACCTTACCAACGACATCTGGGATGAAGCAGATGAGGAACTCCACTCCGCCATACGCAACCAATGGGAAGAAAACGCCCGTGAAACTGGTGGACACAAAAACACCAATCCTCCAGACTGGCTTGAAATCCTATACTCCTTGAATCCTGACAATCCCAACAAGGATGCCTGTCCTCTTCCACCTTTCAAGTGGGATGAAGAACGCCGTGCTCGCTTAAAAGCTGAGCTTGATGCCTTCTTTGCCAAACTCTACGACCTCACCGAACAAGAACTTCACTATATCCTTGGTCCCCAAGATGTCTTTGGTCCTGATTTCCCTGGTAAGACTTTTAGAGTGCTTAAGGAAAAAGAAATCAAGCAATTCGGCGAATACCGCACTAAACGCCTCGTATTAGAGGCGTGGGAGAGACTCCAAGGAATGGGATGGGATTTAAATGGGTAAGCCACCTGCATTTCCTAAAATCTACCATATCACGCATGTGAGAAATCTTGTTGACATAATAAAGACGGGTGGCTTGCTTTCGGATGCCCGCATGTTAGAAAGAGGAGGCCCAAGACAAACCATTGGCATGTCAGAGATAAAGCGACGAAGACTTGAAGAAATTGAGGTTACCTGTTACCCAGGGACAAAAGTAGGTGAGTATGTTCCTTTTTATTTTTGTCCTCGTTCGGTTATGCTTTATCTAATTTATCGGGGAAACCACTCTAACCTTGATTACAGAGAAGGACAGGAGACAATCGTTCACCTTGAAGCTAATTTTTATAAAGTTGTAGAATGGGCCAATAAAAATAGTGTACGCTGGGTTTTTTCCCTTTCTAATGCCGGAGCTTACTATGTCGAATTCAGGTGTAACTTGCAAAATCTTTACGAGCTGGACTGGAATGCTATTGCAGCCACAGATTTCCGCGATCCAGATATAAAAGAACGAAAACAGGCTGAATTTTTGGTTTATGATTTTTTCCCCTTCGAGCTCGTGGAGCGAATTGGTGTTTTCAATAGAGCTATTTGGAATAGGGTAAATCAAATGCTTATAGGAAGCAAATACAAGCCATTGGTAGAAATACGCAGGAATTGGTATTATTATAGTTTTCCGCAAAATTTGATATAATAAAGGTGCTATGAGAGGGGAACGTGTTAAGATTAAGAATGTAAAAGAGATAAAAGACAGATTAAAGGCTGAGAAAGAAGGCAATACTAAAGTAAGG
>JAMOOR010000262.1 GCA_027065235.1 Thermotogaceae bacterium
TTTTAAACAGCTCGACAAGCCATTCGTTGGTGTAATCACTCGTTAAAAACCATTCCCTATCCCAGTGAGTATGGCATAAAACGAATGCTTTCATATATCCAGTCTCCTTTCGGTTTTCGGATCGAAAAGATGTATTTTTTCTTTATCAATATAAAGTTTAATCTTTTCACCTTCTTTGAACTCGTGGTCTCCTGGAATCTTCGCAACTATCCTTGATCCACTATCAAGAATCGCATGAACTATGGTATCTGACATGAGCTTTTCTATGAAATACACTTCAACCTCTATTTCCAAAGTATTTTCTTCCTTTTCAAGGTATATATGCTCTGGCCTTATCCCGAGCACAAGCTCATCCATATTCGGATCTTTCTTTATAGGAATCTTCAACCCTTCACCTTCAACGAAAAGATTTGTTCCTTCCGATGATGTCTTAACCTTATAGAAATTCATCTGTGGCGAGCCTATAAAGCCTGCAACAAATATGTTAGCAGGCTTGTGATATATCTCTGAAGCTTTTCCAAATTGTTGTATCTTTCCGCTTAGCATAACAGCTATCCTGTCTCCCATAGTCATTGCTTCCACCTGGTCATGGGTAACATATATTGTAGTTACTCCAAGCCTTTCTTGTAGTTTCTTAAGTTCTGATCTCATCTTAACTCTCAAAAGCGCATCAAGATTTGAAAGAGGCTCGTCCATCAAAAGAACTGCTGGTTCGAGGACGATGGCCCTTGCGACCGCTACCCTCTGCCTTTGTCCACCAGAAAGCTGTGCGGGATATCTATCAAGGAGCTCTGATATGTTCAAAAGCTCAGCAGCCCACTTTACTTTCTCTTCTATGTCTTTTTTTGAATAACCCTTTATCTTCATAGGATATCCTATGTTGTCCCTCACCTTCATATGGGGCCATACCGCATAACTCTGAAAGACCATAGATATATTCCTATCTTTTGGTGGAAGATTCGTTATTTCCTTATCATCAAAAAATATCCTTCCCTCTGTAACCTTTTCAAGTCCAGATACGCTCCTCAAAAGCGTTGTTTTCCCACAGCCTGATGGTCCCAAAAGCACTATGAACTCTCCATCTTCAATCTCAAGATCAATGCCATTCAAGGCTTTCACCTTACCGAAATATTTTTTTAAGTTCTCGATCTTCACTCTTGCCATATTTTCACCTCACTTAAGAGATATTCCCCACATAGTTATGAGGTACCTTCTTGTGAAGAATATGAATATCATAGCTGGAATTGCCATTATCGTTCCAGCAGCGAATTTAAAGTAATCTGGCGAAGTCATAGCCGTGTTTAGAATATGAGCAGGAAGTGTTCTGTTTGTTAGTGTCAATATCGACGCTACAAAAACTTCATTCCACGACATTATGAATGAGAATATCGCACTCGCAGCAAGTCCTGGAAGTGCCAAGGGAAGAGTTATCCTTATAAAAGATTGGAACCTACTTAGCCCGAACACCATGCCAGCTTCTTCGTATTCAACGGAAACTCCAGAAAAGATACTGGAAGTTATAAGAACGACAAATGGTAGGATCATCGCCGTATGAGCCAATGCTACTCCCATAACCGTATCAGCAAGACCTATTTGCATGTATATAACTATTAAAGGCACGGCTATAACTATCAAAGGTATTGACCTTGTCATAAGTATTCCTATTCTTAAAATATTTTTTCCTGGGAAAAAGTACCTTGTCATGGCATAACCTGCTGGAAGTCCTATAAGGAACGACAGAGCAATCGCGGTAAGTGCAACCTCTATACTTGTAAGAGTTGCCTTCCAGCCTCCTAAAACGAACAGAAGCTTATATATATGGTCAAATGTTAAATGAGACGGAAATATCTTATGAGGGTTGTAGTATTCGTTTGCCGGTGTAAATGCCGCAATAACTATCATAACAACTGGTGTTAAGAACCACACAGCCACCATTATAACAACAAACCAAAACAGTATTTTCTTGATCATAACTATCTTCCTCCTTCAAGGTGCTTAGCTCGAAGGGTGAAGTTGTACACTATACTTATAACTAAAGTTATGACTGCAATTATCACACCATAAGCACTCGCCATCTTAGGATTGTTAAGCTGCACATATTGGTAATATGTCTCTCCTGCCAAGACAGGTATGTCCCTTCCAGCAAGCATCCACACAACACCAAATATCTGGAATGCAAAGAGGGTTCTCATCAAAAGCGCTGACATGATAGAGGGTTTCAAAAGAGGGAGAATGATCTTAAATAGTTTTTGCGCTCTCGTAAATCCAAATATATCTGCTGCTTCCAGGTACTCCTTGTTTATCGATTGAAGACCTGCCAAAATTATAACGAACACCAAAGGAGTCGCTCTCCATATTTCGGTAAGAACAATTACCCAAAACTCTCTTGTATGATACATGAATCCAAAGAAGTAAATTGGGTGTTCTATCCATCCAAAATTCAAAAGCACCTTGTTCAAATATCCCATTGGCGCAAATATTGTGTAGCTCATAAGACCAGCTGTAACATCACTCAGAGCAAGAGGAATGGAAATTATATAAAGAAGGAATGTGTAACCTTTAAACTTTGAATTGACCAAAAGAGCAAGTGCAATAGCAAGAGTAAGTTGTATAGGTATTATCACTACTGCTAAAAGCAGTGTATACTTTAAAGCCCTCCAAAACATGGCGCTGTGGAATAGTTCCTTGAAAGTTTCGAATGCCGAAGTATCGCCGGAAAAAGCGAGCGCAAATGCCGAATATAGAGGATACCCTATGAATACCGCAAGAAAAATCAATGTTGGCATGACAAGAAGCCAAGGTACCGTTTTGCTATATACCATCGGATCACCTCACTTTCTAAAAAAGGGGGCAAAAAGCCCCCTTTATTTCCATATAATGAGCTTCGTTATCCATCAGTAAAGATGCGCATCTGGTTCTGGAAGCGATGAACCTGTTTCTTTGTACATCTTTCTGATCTTCTCTCCAAGCTCCTTCACCACTTTTGTCGGATCTTCTCCTTCCATTACAATTCTCCTAAAGGCTTCCCTGTATGTTCCAGTGAATTCACCACCTTTTGGTCCAAGGTTTGGTATGAAGGCAACTATTCCATCCTTCGTTGCAGATTGATTTATAACTCCCTTTGCTAATACTTTAAGAGCTCCTTCTGGAATTGCTCCAGAGGCTTCCTTGACAACTGGGAAGAATCCAACATTCTTAAGTATGTCAACCTGAACCTCTGGCGATGTGAGGTAATCTATGAGTTTTATAATCTCTTCCTTGTTTGGAGCATTGTTTGGAACAGCAAGCCCAACAAGAACAATAATGTAGCCTCTTCCCATTGGTCCCCTTGGAACAGGAACAACCACAAACTTTTCTGGCATGTTCACAATCGCCTGCTTAATCCTTGCTGTATGATCCCATGCGATCCATACTTCGCCTCTCATGAGAGGTTCGTCCATCTTATCCCAAGTGGAACTTGATGGATGGACATACACCATGAGTTTTTTCATGTATTCCCACATCTCCACAGCTCTGACACTGTCGAATTTAATTGCCTGAGCTCCAGTGAAAGATGGATAGATGTATCCATGCAGGAACCTGTGCCAGAGACCTCCTGGTCCCATTGGGAATCCAAGAAGTGGCCTACCTGTTTTGTTGTAAAGGTTCTTTGCCCACTCGTAAAGTGCATCATAAGTCCATTTTTCCGTTCCGTTTATAACATCCTCTTTGGTAAGTCCCTTTGGTAGGTATTTAAATGCTTCTTTGTTTACCACCATAACATAAGTTGCCTGGAGCCATGGGATAAATATCTTTTTTCCGTTCACATAAGCGTATTTCTCGAGAAGGAATGTTCTTCCTGGAAAACTCACGTCGGAAAGATCCTGCAAAAACCCTTTTGAGGCCATCAAGTAAAGTCCACCCTGAAGATGACCTATGAGCCCAACTTTAACCTTTCCCGTTCTTTGCTCTGCCTCAACTCTTGCAAGAATATCGGAATAGCTCATGCTTAGAAGCTCAACCTTTATCCCGGACTCTTTAGTGAATTTGGAAAGCTCACTTAATAGGAACGCCCTCTCTTCTGCTGGGACCATCTGTGTTGACGCAAAGTAAACCTTTGCGAAAGACATGACCGTTAAAACCGCCAATAAAATTACCAAAAGTTTCTTCATCCACCCTCACCTCCTACAAGAAAGTATTTTTCTAAAATATTTCTATCTTCCGGAAGAAATTTCCAAAAATTATTATAGTAAAATCAAGAGAGCCAAGTCAAGAAATCTAGTAAATTGAAAAAATTCGAGTCTATGACAAAGTGAAAAAGTGTTTCTGAATAATTAGTTCACACCTGATAATCTGGATAAATTTTTTTGATTCATCGATCAATATACTGTATCTAGCATATTGCTTTTAAGTTATAATACTCATTGAGCGTAGTTTCAGCTTATATTAATTCGCACAGAATAATATTGGTTGACATTTGGGAGGTGGGGACGGTGAAACTTGTAGAATCTGTACCAAATTTTAGTGAAGGTAGAAGGGAAGAGGTAGTCCAGGCTATAGTTGATGAAGCGAAGAAATATGATGGCGTTTGGGTGCTTGATTGGTCTATGGACCCTGACCATAACAGATCGGTTGTAACGATGATAGGAAAACCCGAGGTAATTATAGATGCGCTTTTTGATATGGCAAAGAAGGCTTCTGAACTCATAGATCTACGCCATCATAGGGGAGAGCATCCAAGGATGGGAGCAGTTGATGTTATCCCGTTCATTCCCGTAATGGATATGGATATGGACGAAGCGATTGAACTTTCCAAAAAATTAGGAAAGAGAATTGGTGAAGAGCTTAGAATTCCTGTTTACCTTTATGAAAAGAGCGCAACGAAACCTGAAAGAGAGAACCTTGCAACAATAAGAAAGGGAGAATTTGAAGGATTCTTTGAAAAGATAAAAGATCCTGCTTGGAAACCTGATTTTGGCCCGGATAAGGTACATCCAACGGCGGGTGTCGTTGCAGTTGGTGCAAGGGAATACTTGATCGCCTATAATGTTAATCTCGCCACTGAGGATCTTTCTATAGCGAAAAAAATTGCAAAAGCAGTTAGGCATATAAGCGGTGGATTTAGATACGTAAAAGCTATAGGACTTGAGCTCAAGGAGAAGGGAATGGTTCAAGTTTCAATGAATCTCACCAATTACAAAAAAAGTCCTATATTCAGAGTTTTTGAGACGATAAAGAGAGAAGCTGCAAGGTATGGAGTGAATGTTGTTGAATCGGAAATAATCGGTATGGTGCCGCTTCAGGCAGTCATGGATACTTTCATGTGGTATCTACAGGTTAACGAATTCGATATCTCAAGAGTTATTGAATATAAAATTCTTGACATCTTCTCAAAGGAGATAGATGAGAAATGAAGCCAAGGGCGATATTCACAAAAAAAGTTGTAACTCCCACTGGGAAGAATTACAGACGAGGGAAGGATATGAATTCCCTCGCCATGTATGAGGATGTTTACATAGTCTATGACGAGAAAATACTGGATATAACGAAAGAAGCTCCGGGAGTTAATGTTCAAGCACAAGTAAACCTTGTGACTCCGGGTTTTGTGGATTGCCACACCCATATCCCATTTTATGGTTTTAGATCGAAAGAGTTCATTATGAGATCTCAAGGGGCAAAGTATGTGGATATATTGAAAGCCGGTGGTGGAATCCACTACACGGTTTCAAAGGTAAGAGAAGCGTCCGAAAACGATCTTGTAGATTTCAATGTACCTTTCATTCGCGAGATGATGAAAAGAGGAGTTACAAGGATAGAGGGTAAAAGCGGCTATGGCCTTGATGTGGAGAATGAACTAAAGCAGCTGAAAGCTTTGAAGAAAATCAAAGAGAAGGTAAGTGTAGGGATAACTCCAACATTTCTTGGAGCCCACGCCGTTCCAAAGGGCAAGTCTCAAGAAGAGTACTTGAATGAACTTGCTGAGAGTTTCGATAAGTTCAAGGATTACACGAACTTCGTTGATATATTCGTTGATGATGGTGCATATTCTGTTGAAAACGCAAGATGGTATTTGAAAAAGGCAAAAGAAGATGGTTTTAAAATAAGACTCCATGCTGACGAAATAGCAAGAACTGGTGCGGCAGCCCTCGGAGTAGAACTCGGTGCTGTAAGTGTTGATCATCTTTTGAAGATAACAGAAGAGGATATCAAGCTTATAGCTTCTTCAGAGACTGTAGCAGTTATGATGCCATCAACAAGTTTTTACCTTGGTGAGGAATATGCCCCTGCAAGAAAGCTCATAGATTCTGGAGCGATAGTGGCGCTGGGATCTGATTTTAATCCCGGTTCTAACGCGATAAACGATCCTACTTTTGTTTTCCATCTGGCTGTTTCAAAACTTAAGATGACGCCCGAAGAGGCTTTAACGGCCTTCACTCTTAATAGCGCTTATGTTTTAGGCGTTTCAGAGTCTGAGGGAAGCGTAGAAGTTGGAAAATCCGCGAACTTCGTTGTGTGGAAGGTAAAAGAGCTTGAAGATATCCCATACCTTCCATCTCATGATGTAGTTGACTTTACCGTGATAAAAGGTGAGATGATAAAAAACAGCTAAAGTGTTATAATCAGCTGGAAACGATTAAGAAAAGGGAGGTTTAGAAATGGAAAGAAGAGAAGTCGAAAGGGACAAAAACATGGTGGTTGTTGAATACGAGTTCAGTGAAAAGGAAGTTGATATCGCAGAAGATAAGGCAGCGAGGTACTTGAACCAAAGAATAGAACTTCCGGGTTTCAGAAAGGGAAAGATTCCTAAGAATGTTTTGAAAATAAGACTTGGTGAGGATTTCAAAGAGTATGTTCTTGATGAGCTTTTAGAAGAGGCTTTGAAGGAAGAGAAGCTCCTTGAAAATATCTTGTTAAGGCCTATCGTTATTGAAAGGAAGATAGAAGGAGACAAAGCTTTGGTGAAGATAGAATTTCACCTTGAACCTGAGGTAAAGGTTCCTGATTACTCGGGTATAGAGCTAAAGGCTGTTAGTAAAGGAGAAGTTCTCGACAAGTACATAGAAAAAAGGCTGGAAGATCTAAGAGAAGAGCATGCCCTTGTTGAACCAAAAGATGGAGAGGCTCAGTACGGAGATATGGTTAAAGTAAGAATGGTGGTTACAAACGATGAAGGGAAAGTTATAAGAGACGAGGAATACGAGTACATCCTCGTAGAAGATGATGACAGGCCATTTGTTAAGGATTTGATAGGAAAGAAAAAGGGAGATGTAGTTGAGTTCGATAGAGAATACGAAGGCAAGAACTTCCATTACAAGATAGATCTTCTTGAGGTTTACAAAAGAACTCTGCCAGAGCTCAACGATGAATTTGCAAAAACTGTAGGAAATGAATTTGAAACCCTTGAAAAACTCAAAGAGCATCTTAAGAAAGAAGGTTCTGGAATATATGACAGGGAAATGAGGGAAGTTCTAAGAGATCAAGCTCTTGATTGGCTCGTTGAAAATGTAGAACTTGAGATATCAGAAAAGACCTTGGAAAAATTCGTGGAAAGCGCTGTAGATAAGCTTAAAAAGGAAGGAAACTACGAAAAATATGTAGAAAAGTACGAAAGTGAAGAAAAACTCAGAGAATTTTTGAGAAACTACTACCTTAACGACCTTAAAACAGAATTCGGAATCAAAAAAGTCGCCGAGCTTGAAGGAATAAAGATAACTGAAGAGGATCTTGAAAAAGAAGCCGAGGAGCTGTCAGTGCTTTGGGGAATTTCCAAGGAAAGGGCAAAGGTTCTCGTTAAGAATAAAGAAGACATCAGAAACGATCTTGAATGGGTTCTTCTCAAAAGAAGGACGCTTGATGCGATAGTTGACAAGGCTAATGTAGTAGAACTTTCTGAGGAAGAATACAGAAAAGCAATGGGAGGTGAAGAAGTTGAAAGAGGATCTGCAGAAGATAACGAGCAATGAGTCAGCGCAGTATGTTCCGGTAGTTATAGAGACAACTGGAAGATTTGAAAGAGCTTATGACATATATTCAAGACTTCTTAAGGATAGAATAATATTTTTAGGATATCCTATAGATGATCATGTTGCAAATCTTGTAATTGCTCAGCTGCTCTTTTTGGAAGCTCAGGATCCCGATAAGGATATTTACCTTTACATAAATAGCCCTGGTGGTTCTGTTACAGCTGGGCTTGCAATATACGACACAATGCAGTATGTAAAACCCGATGTTGTCACGATAGTCGTTGGGCAGGCAGCTTCCATGGGAGCTGTTTTACTTGCAGCTGGTGCCAGAGGAAAAAGATACGCCCTTCCAAATGCA
>JAMOOR010000263.1 GCA_027065235.1 Thermotogaceae bacterium
GAAGCGGTATACAAGAGCTCAACGATAAAATAAAGATTAGAAGCGCCACTGCCAAAAAGATTTTTTTCATTTTTCTACTCCTTTTCCCCAGCAAAGTTTTTTATATTATATCTGATATTGATGCCTTGATATAATCAGAATAGGCTTTTAGACCATTTGGAGGGAAGTTTTATGGAGATAATAATACATGACGGGTACGAAACGATAGGTGGAAACAAAATCAGCGTATGTTCAAGAAACGGAGAATGCGCCCTTCTTGACTTTGGAATGAATTTTCAAGGGTGGGCGGAATATTTCGAAGAGTTTATAAATCCGCGAACAGGTAAGGCTCTGCATGATCTCACAAAGCTTAATCTTGTGCCAAAAATTCCAATATACAGGGAGGATCTATCCTTTGGGGACCTCACCTACAACGGGAGGTACAAGTTTCTTTTTATCAGTCACGCACATGCCGATCATTGCGGTCTTATAGGCCTTGTAAGTGAAAAACTCCCTATTGTTGCAACGCCGGAAACTCTATCAATAGTTATAACAGACTCGGAGGTTAGAAGAAGTAACGTTTGGGACAAGTTCTACGGAAAACGTTTTATAAGACCAAAAAACGAATTCGTAAGAAGCGATTTGAAGCAATCCGATAGAAGCAAAGACGCTTTGATAAAAAGGACTGTCGCTGGCACAGATGGAGTGGAAGGGACAAATTTTGTTGATATAAAAGACGTTTGGGACGAACTTATAGTATATAAAGTCTACCACTCTGTAATAGGTGCATCGGCTCTTGCCTTAAAAGTTGACGACTATTGGGTAGTGTACACAGGAGATTTAAGATCCGGACCAGAAAAAGATGAAGAAGCATATTGGCTCGGAAGTCTTGGAGAAAAAAGATTTTACCTTTCCCGAAGAACGGAAGAATTTGTAGAAAAAGTTAAAGACTTGCATCCAATGGTGCTCATAGTTGAAGGGACACGGGTCACAAGGAAAGGTGGAGAAGCAGATACAACGGAAAGAGACGTCTATGAAAACGCTGTGAAGCTCGTTTCAAAACATAAGGGAATCGTTTTTGTTGACTATCCGATAAGACATCTTGAAAGGGTTCTTACATTCGTGAAAGTTGCACAGGAAAGTGATAGATATTTTGTTATGTTCCCGAAGGATTTTCTATACCTTGAAGATCTGGGAAAACTTGAACCGGCTTGGAAACTCTCAGAAGAAGAAAGAAAAGTTATCAAAATCTTTCATCCCGGTGTTTTGACATATACAAAAAGAGAAAAAGAACTTTTAAAGACTGTAATGCAAGAAGACTGTTTAACCACACCGCAGGATATTAATTCAAATCCATCAAAGTACATCCTTTCAATGGGATACTGGAAGATTCCCAACATCCTTGATTTTAACGAAGACATTCTTAAAAATTCAATATATATCCATTCAACCAGCGAAGCATACACAGAAGAGCAACAAATCGATGTTAAAAGATTTAGAAACTGGCTTAAAAGATTCCATATAGAGCCATTTGGAATAAAATTTGAG
>JAMOOR010000264.1 GCA_027065235.1 Thermotogaceae bacterium
CTTATAGTCGAAGTGGACTTTGAAACAGGTTATCAAGAGCAGGCATACCTTGAAACGCAAGGGGTTTTGGCAATTTGGGATGGAACTTATATGACGATATACGGTTCCATGCAGTGCCCTTACTATGTACAGAATGATGTAGCAGAGGTTTTGAAACTTCCTCTAAGTAGGGTAACTGTCATCCAGATGGAAACGGGGGGAGCTTTCGGAGGTAAGGAAGATGTTCCATCTTATGTTGCTACTAAAGCAGCGCTTTTGTCCTATCTTACAAGAAGACCTGTAAAGCTCATATACAAAAGAGACGAGGATATGAGAGAGACCAGCAAACGCCATCCAAGCAAATCTCACTACAAAGTTGGATTCACGAAGGATGGAAAGATCACAGCCATGGAAATTGAAGCTCATCTTGATATGGGCGCTTACTCCACGTTGAGCCCTATAGTTATGTTCAGAACGCTTACCCATGCTGCAGGAGCCTATGCTGTTGATAATGTAAAAGTTGATGTTTGGGGAGTTTACACGAACAAAGTTCCATGTGGTGCTTTCAGAGGTTTCGGATCACCACAGGTTCTTTTTGCTATAGAGGCTGTTATGGATGAAGCGGCAAAGAGGCTTGGAATCGATCCTTACGATATAAGATATAAGAACGCTTTGGAAGTTGGGAAAGCCACTTCTACAGGTCATATTCTCAAATCTTCCGTTGGTGCAAAGAAAACTTTGGAGTATGTAAAAGAGATGTCAAATTACGAAGAGCTTAAAAAAGAAGTTGAGGAGTTTAACAAGAAAAACAGATTCAAAAAGAGGGGGCTTGGCTGGTCACACATCATCTATGGAGTATCTTTGGGAGCAGCGGGGCAGCACCTTGATGGAGCCGCAGCGCAGCTTCAGGTAAAATCAGATGGAACAGCTACAGTTATGATAGGTAACACAGAGATGGGACAAGGCGCAAAGACAACCATGGCACTTATAGTGGCAGAAGTTTTGGGAATACCAATAGAGAAAATAACGGTTCTTCAACCGAACACATCAGTTCTCCAAGATAGCGGACCGACCGTTGCCTCAAGGACAACCGTGTACTCTGGAAACGCCTTAAGATTAGCAGCTGATAAGATAAGGGAGAACATAATCGAGTTTATTAAAGAAAGCGGCTGGGCTCAAAGTGTTGAGATAGATTACGGTGTGTGGAAACTTGATGGAAAAGAAGTTCCATTCGAAGAAATAGCACAACGAGCTAACAACGCAAATGTGAAATTAGTCGAAGTTCAATGGTATAAAACAAGACCACTCAGGTACGATCAGGAAATAGGAGTGGGAGAGGCTTATGTGTCTTACACATTCTCTACACAGCTTTCATTGGTCGAAGTCGATCTACTTACTGGAAGACCACAGGTTTTGAAGGTATGGGTTTCCCACGATATTGGAAAGGTGATAAATCTTGATGGTGCAATTGGTCAAGTCCATGGTGGAGTCGTGCAAGGTATGGGCTATGCAATAATGGAGGAGATAAAGCATGACGAAAAAGGA
>JAMOOR010000265.1 GCA_027065235.1 Thermotogaceae bacterium
AAAAGAATGAATTATGAAGTTAAAGTTAGCTTGAATCCCTTAATTCCGAAACCGGGGACACCTTTTGAAGGTGTAAAGATGGAAGATGTGAAGATTTTGAAAGAAAAGGAAAAGTTTTTAAGAAATCTGTTGAAAAAAGAAGGAATATCTTTTCATTTTGAAAGCGTAAAAAAGAGCATCTTACAGTATGAAATAGCAAATGCTGATGAGAATGAGATCATAGAGATATTGGCTAAGTACGTTGGCGGGAATATCTAAGTTCAATTTAAGCCTCAAAACCCACTTTGATGCTTTTCAAAATGCCTAATCAAGTTTAATAGTTTAATATGATATAATATAGGTCAAAGGACAGTTGTTAATAGGAAGGGAGGCAATTTTGATGTCAGAGCAGATTATAAAAAAGGCTCTTGAAGATGAGCTACGGGAGTCTTATTTGAATTATTCAATGAGTGTAATAATAGGAAGAGCAATACCCGATGTGAGAGATGGATTGAAACCTGTTCAAAGAAGAATTCTTTACGGGATGCATGAAATGGGCCTTACCCATAGCAGCTCTTTCAAAAAGTCTGCAAGAATCGTTGGAGAGGTAATGGGTAAATACCATCCTCATGGTGATGCCCCCGTTTATGAAACTTTGGTGAGAATGGCTCAGCCGTTTACGATGAGATATCCTCTTGTTCAAGGCCAGGGAAATTTTGGCTCCATCGATAGAGATCCGCCAGCTGCAATGAGATACACGGAGGCAAGACTTACCAAGCTTGCAGAAGAGATGCTCCAAGATCTCGATAAAGAGACCGTTGAGATGATGGATAACTTCGATGGAAGTTTGAAAGAGCCTGTTGTTCTTCCATCGAAGGTTCCCAACCTTCTTATAAATGGTTCCACAGGTATTGCCGTTGGAATGGCAACAAATATTCCTCCTCACAACATGAATGAAATAATTGATGGACTTTTAGCGCTTATAGATAACCCTCTTTTGGAAGTCAAAGATCTAATGAAATACATAAAAGGGCCTGATTTTCCAACAGGTGGGATAATAGTTAATCCTGATGCTATAGAGCATGCCTACGAAAAAGGAAAAGGTACGATTAAAGTAAGGGGAAAGGTACATATCGAGGAAGGGAAGAGGACAAAGATAGTTATAACTGAGGTTCCTTATGGCGTTAGTAAAGCAGCTTTGATAGAAGAAATAGCAAAATATGCTCAACATAACGATAGAATACCGATTAAAAACATCAGAGACGAATCGGATAAGAAAGGTTTAAGAGTGGTAATTGAAATTCCAAAAGATGTGGATCATAAAATAATCTTAAACAACTTATATAAGCATACATCCCTCCAGATAACCTATAACATACAAATGCTTGTCATAGATGAAATGAAGAGGCCGCGCCTTATGAACATAAAGGAACTTATGAAAGCTTTTATAAAGCACAGATTTGAGATTATAAGAAAAAGGGCTATTTACGAACACAGACAATACTCAAGAAGAGCTCATATACTTGAAGGGCTTATGAAAGCTGCAAGAGCTATAGATACTGTTGTCGATATTGTCCGTTCAAGTAGAAGTGTGAATGAAGCCAAGGAAGAGCTTATGAGCACACTTGAGGTATCAGAAGAGCAAGCAAAGGCGATTCTTGATATGAGACTTTCAAGACTTACCGTTCTTGAGACAAAGAAACTAAGAGAAGAGTATGAGGATTTAATACAGAAGATAGCCCATACCAAGAAGATAATAGAAGAAGATACAGAGGTTTATAGGATAATGAAAGAAGAATTTATGTATCTTAAGGAAAATTACGGAGATGCTAGAAGAACTAAAATAGGTGCAGAAGATGATAGCACTGATTACGATATTGAGGACTTGATAATTGATGAGGAAGTAGTGATCTCACTTACTAAAAAGGGTTATTTAAAAAGCACTTCACTAAAGAGCTATCGCCTCCAAAGAAGAGGTGGGAAAGGTTTAATGGGTGCAAAGGTTGGAGAAGAAGATGCGGTGATTTTGGTCTCTGTTGGGAACCTTAAAGGGACTACTCTATTCATCACTTCAAAAGGGAGGGCATTTGCACTTAAGAATTATGAAATAGACAGAAGTTCGAGAGGAACAAAGGGAAGAAGGGTAAACAGCTATCTTAACTTGGATGAAGATGAATATGTATTGACCATGACTCCTATAAATGGGGCAAAAGGTGATCTTGTATTGGTTACAAGAAAAGGAAGAATAAAGAGGGTAGCGCTTTCTGATCTTGAGAGTGCAAAAACAGCCAGAGGAGTGCGGGCCATAAAATTTGATGAAGACGATATAGTTGTTTCCGCAAAAGTTGCGAAGAGTGAGGAGTCAACAGTGATAATTGCGACATCACAAGGTAAATCAATAAGATTCCTTGTATCCCAGGTGAGAAGAATGGGCAGAGCTGCAGCTGGCGTTCAAGGTATAAAGCTTTCCGAAGATGACGAGGTAGTTGGTATGGTTGTGGTTAACGATGATAATGAGAAGATCCTAACGGTTACCTCCAACGGTTATGGAAAAAGAACGTTGGCATCAGAGTACAGAGTGCAATCGAGGGCAGGGAGCGGAATTAGAAACATCGCTTTGTCGGAGAAAACAGGAATAGTTGTTGGAATAGCAATTGCGGAAGATGACGATGAAGTAGTTCTCGTTACAAAGAAAGGAACTATAATAAGGTTTCCGGCAGCTCAAGTATCTGTCATGGGGAGGTATGCTCATGGTGTTAGACTTTTGGTTCTTTCCGAAGGAGATGAGATAGCGCATCTTTCGGTGGTGAGATAATGATAAGGGAGCTTGAACATACAGCGGATGTTGCTTATGAATTAACTTTTAAAGATTTGAAGGAACTCTTTTGCGATATAATATCAATATTGAAGAGTCATGCTTCATTTGTTTTAAGTGGCGAAGAAATGGAAGAGGAGTACCCTTTAGGCGGGAATGTGGAAGATGATATCTTTGATTTGACAAATGAAATGATATTCAACATAGATTCTGGATGGATACCAGAGAAAGTTGAAGTAGAAAATGGCAAAGTAAAGATATTGTACAAGGCAGCATCTGTGTTATCATTCCCAATAAAAGCTCTTACATATCATATGCTGAGGGTAGAAGATGCAGAAAATAGTATGAAAAGGGTCAAGGTGGTGTTTGATATTTGAAGGAGCTTACAGAAAAGCAAAAGAAAGTTCTTCAGTTCATTGAAGAGTATATGGATAAATATGGATATCCACCCAGCATAAGGGATATTGCGAGGAGATTTAGAATTACTCCAAGAGGTGCTCAGATGCACCTAAAAGCTTTAGAAAAAAAAGGAGTTATAAAGAGGAAAGATGGAAAAGCAAGGGCATTAAAACTAACCAAGAGAACAGATGCTATTCTTTTGCCTGTTTTAGGAGAAATTGCTGCAGGTGAAGCTATAGAGATGGTACCGGAAGCTGACGAGGAAATAGAGGTGCCAAAAGCAATGGTTGCTGTTGGTTATGAGCATTTTGTTTTGAGGGTAAGAGGAGAAAGCATGATAGGGGACCATATAATGGATGGAGATTATGTGATAATAAGAAGGCAGGTCACTGCCAACGTTGGAGATATTGTAGCAGTTTCTATAGATGATAACGAAGCCACGCTTAAAAGGCTTTATTATGAGAATAACATGGTTAGGTTGGAACCTTCCAACCCAGATATGGAACCAATTGTAGTTGAACCAGAAAGGGTTAGAATTTTAGGAAAGTTAGTGGGGGTTATTAGAATCCTGTAATTAAGGAGGGATGTGTATGTTCAGAGCATACGAGAAAGAAGGAGTAGTTGTTATTGTTCCAGAAGGCGAACTTGATGTGACAAACTCAATGCAGTTCAAGGAGAAAGTATTGAGTGAATATATTTCCGCAGGTAAACCTACAATAGTTCTAGATATGGCAAATGTTGGCTACATGGATAGTTCCGCTCTTGGGGTTATTATAAGCCTTTTCAAGAACGCTAGAATGAACGGTGGTGGAATGGCAATAGCCAACCTTGTGGACTCTGTTAGGAGACTGTTTTCACTTACAGCGCTCGATAAAGTTGTTCCTATATACTCTAGCGTTGACGAGGCTGTGAAGAAGTTAAAGTGAGGAGGCAGATGAATGTTCAGATGGACTAATGTAGATGGTGTAGTGGTCGTGAAACCGTCTGGGCAACTTGACATCAACAACGCTTATCCTTTCAGACAATGGGTGAGAGATAACTTTACAACAAATGAGAAGTATAGAGCAATTGTTATAGATTTATCTGACATAGATTCTATAGACAGTTTCGCTTTGGGATCTTTAATAGCGTTATATAAGGATGCTAACACAAACAAAAAGGATTTTTACTTGGTTGTAAACAACGATGATATACGGAGAATACTTGAAATAACTTCGCTTGATAAAATTTTTCCAATGGTCGATAATGTGAAAGATGCTTTGAAAAAATTGAGAGCAGATTGAGGTGCTTTTATGAAATCTACAGGATTTAACTGGAAAAATTTTGAAGGTATAGTGGTTATTTCACCGGGAGATTATTTGGATGTAAGAAACGGAATAGGTTTCAAGGAATTCGTTGAGAAAAAATTTCTTGAAAATGAAGAAGTTAAATCATTGGTACTCGATCTCACTGAAGTTAAAGTGATAGATAGTTTTATAATAGGCATTATTGTTGCGCTTTATAAAAAGTTTCAAAATGAAGAAAAAGGGTTCTTTATACTATGTTCGAAAGAAAATCATGTTGAAGGTGTGTTAAAACAAAGCATGCTTGATAGGATTATACCTATTATAAACGATTTAAAAAAGATATTGGAGATGAGAGGATGAAAATAGCGATAGGTTCAGATCATGCAGGTTTTGAACTTAAAGAGTATATTGAGGGGTATTTGAGAGAGAAAGGAATAGAAGTTGTTGATGTAGGTACCCACTCTGAAGAAAGGGTTGATTATCCTGATTTTGCTAAAAAGGTTTGCGATGAAGTGAGAAACGGAGCAGATTTCGGGATACTCATTTGTGGGACAGGTCTGGGAATGTCGATTGCTGCTAATAAGTGTAAAGGAATAAGAGCGGCTTTGTGTCTTTACCCCGACATGGCAAGGCTTGCAAGAGAGCACAACAATGCTAACGTTCTTGTTATGGCAGGAAGGCTCATGGGTAAGGAGCTTGCAAAATGGACTGTGGATGCTTTTCTTTCCGCGAGGTTTGAAGGCGGAAGACACGAAAGAAGGGTTAAAAAGTTGGAGGAGATCGAATGAAATATTTGGAAAGAGTATACATCATAGAGAATGAAGAGGCGCTCCAAGTATTAGAGGAGCGCCTTTTTGATATAAGTAATTTCCATTACGCTATAGAGTATTCAAAGGGAAGGATACTTTTTAAAAGTTATGATCGTAAGGTTGATGAAGTATTAAATGAAGTAGGGTACACTCCTACCGAAGAAAATGAAGTTGATCCCAACGAATGGGCAAAGAATATATTGAATGAACCTTTCGAGCTAATAGAAGGTGTTATAGTTGATCCCACCGGGAAAAAAGAAAGTGTTGAAAAAGGAAAGATACTTATAAAGATCCCACTTGGAATGGCTTTTGGAACGGGGCTCCATCAAACCACAAAGATAGCAGCATACTTTTTGAAAAAGGTATTAAGGAAAGGAGATAGCGTTCTTGATATAGGAACGGGCACAGCTATTCTGGCTATATTAGCTAAGAAGCTTGGCGCTGGATATGTTTTAGCGGTTGATAACGATCCTATAGCTGTTGATGTAGCACGGGAAAACATACTGCTAAACGGTGTCAATATCGACGTGAGGATATCTGATCTTGTAAAAAACGTTGAAGAGAAATTCGATATCGTTATTGCCAATATAGTAGCACCTGTTCTGGAGAGATTGGCAGAAAATGTTTCCAAAGTGCTTAAACGGGATTCCATCGTGCTACTTTCTGGAATTGATTTTGAGCACGAAGATGTGCTTAACAGATATAAAGAAAGAGGTTTTGAAGTTGTTGAAACAAGGAGAGAAGGAGAGTGGCTTGGAGCGATATTGAAGTTGTAAGAGCTCAGCTCTTGAGAAATGATATCCATTTTTCTGAAGTTGTCTACAGATGTAGTTTTGGTTTTCCTGTTGTTATAAAAAGTTTTCCCGAGAAAGATGGAAAGCCCTTTCCTACCCTTTATTGGCTTACTTGTCCACATTTGAGAAAAGAAGTTGCAAGACTCGAGGAGAAAGGTTGGATAAGAAAATTCGAAGAGATGATTCAAAAAGATGGTGATTTTAAAGATAGACTGTTTAAAGCTCATGAAGAAATCATAAAGAGACGATCGGAAATGATAAAAGACGATAGCATAAGGAGACTTCTTGGAGGGGTTGGAAGTGGTGGTTTAAGAGATTTTACCAAGGTAAAATGTCTTCATCTTCACCTGGCAGATTTTTTAGCGGGGGTTGACAATCCCGTAGGTGAGAAAGTGTGGAAAATGATAGAAAAGAAAGAGTGCGATGATGGGGTGTATTGTAGAAAATGGCTGAAAGATAGAAAGGTTTTGGGAAGATAAAGTAAAATATTAGTGGATAAAAATTAGTTGGAAGGAGCGGTTTGTTTTGGGAAACGAAAGAGTAGATTTTATAGATTCCGTTAGAATAATAGTGAAAGGCGGAAATGGAGGAAATGGAGCAGTTAGTTTTAGAAGAGAGAAATATGTTCCAAAAGGTGGACCCGATGGTGGTGATGGTGGCGACGGTGGTTTTGTCTTTTTAAGAGCAAACCCACAACTGTCAACTCTTTCTCATCTTTTGGAAAGGGAAAAATATTACGCTGAAAATGGAAAACCAGGAATGGGAAAGAAAAAGCATGGAAAAAACGGGGAGGATTTAATCATCGATGTCCCCGTTGGAACTATGGTGAAAGATGCATTCACAGGAGAGGTGATTGCAGATCTCGATGAACCATGGAAGGTAGTTTGTGTTGCAAGAGGCGGAAAGGGTGGAAGAGGAAATGTTCACTTTAAAAGTCCTACAAGAAGGGCCCCAAGAATAGCTGAAAAAGGTGAGAGGGGCGAGAGAAGAGTAATTGACTTAGAACTTAAGATTTTGGCGGATGCCGCACTTATTGGCTGTCCAAATGTTGGAAAAAGCTCAATTATATCAAGACTTTCCAACGCGAGACCTAAAATAGCAAATTATCCGTTTACAACTCTTGCTCCGAATCTCGGTGTTGTACGGATTGCACATGGAAAAGAGTTTTTGATAGCAGATGTTCCCGGACTTATCGAAGGAGCAGCAGGTGGAAAAGGGCTAGGAAATGTTTTTCTAAAACACGTTGAAAGATGCTATTTGCTTGTTCATGTTCTTGATGGAGCAGCAGTTGAGGGAAGGGATCCCGTAAGAGATTACCTTATTATTAGAAAAGAACTTGAGAAGTACTCACCTGAACTTTCCAAGAAAGATGAGATTGTTGTAGCTAACAAGGTGGATATGCTTTCTGAGAAAGAGAGAAAAGAGCTTAAAAACAGACTTGAAAAAGAAATAGAAAAGGAAGTTCTTCTTGTATCTGCGGTTACACTTGAAGGTTTGGAAGATCTTAAATATAGAATATGGGAAAAGATTAAGGAATCGAGGAAGATAATATACGGAGGTTCTGAGCCAAAAGAGTTGAAAATAAAAAGACCAGCTCCAATATGGAGGAAGCTACCACAAAAGCTTAGAATAAAGATTCTGAAAATTTCTGAAAATGAATATGAGGTGACCTCTGATGAACTAAAGATATGGCTTGAGAGATTCAACATTCATGAAAAGGATCAAAGACTTATGATACTTGATGCGCTGGAAAAAGCCGGTCTTGAACAGAAATTAAAGGAGGCTGGTGTAAAAGAAGGAGATATTATTTATATAGGAGATTTTGCTTTTGATTACATCGAGGAGGAAAAAGAGTGAAGCTAGGGATATATGGTGGGGCTTTTAATCCTATACATAATGGTCATGTGATAATTGCGATAGAAGTTTTGGAAAGGTTGAACCTTGACAAACTTATAGTGGTTCCTACATATAATCCACCCCATAGATCCAAAGAAGATTTTGCACCCTATGAATACAGAAAAAGATGGGCTGAAATAGTTTTTAAAGGTGAGAGAAGGATATTCATCAGCGATTATGAAAAAGAGAAGGGAGGGATTTCATACTCTATAGATACTATTAAGTATTATTCTGAGAAGTACAACGTTAAACCGTTCTTTATCATAGGGGA
>JAMOOR010000266.1 GCA_027065235.1 Thermotogaceae bacterium
GATGATTACGACTCGCCGCTCTACGGCAGGCCAATATATACCATGGCTGTACAGCCTTTCTCACATGACCTATCTGTAGAGTTCTTAAAGAAGGGATTTGAAGAGGCAAAGTTGGATATCGATTTCGATATTGAAGAAGTGGTTTCCAAGATAGACGGGATTCCTGGGTATTTAGTAATGTTTGGCCTTAAATACATCGAAACAAAAAATGTAAAAAAAGCTCTTGATGAAGTCTTCTTAACCATGAAAGCCCTGTTCGAAAAAGAACTCAGTGAACTTGATAAAAGAAGCAAAAGATACAGAATCATACTAAAACTTATCGCTTCTGGAGTTAAGAACTGGTCGAATATAAAAAGATATTTCAATTCTGTAGGAGATCATATAAGCGATTCAAGGTTGAGTTCTTTGATCAACAACCTCGAGAAGATGTCACTGGTAGAAAAAACAGAAGAAGGTTACAAGATTACAGATGTTGTGCTATCAAAAATTATGTCAGAAAATAAATAAACCTTAAAACACTACAGATGATGCCATATTTATTAACCTTTCAACGGTTGATTCATAATCGGCCTTTTCATACATTCCTTGGCGCAGGAATGAATTTATCTCATCCATCATATCAATTGCCATATCTATCTTTGGATTGCTGCCTTTTTTGTAAGCTCCAACATCTATAAGGTCTTTGGAAGATCTGTATGTTGCCATCAGATCCTTTAATTTCGCTGCCGCTCTGTAATGATCTTCAGAAACTACTTCTGTCATAAGCCTACTTATACTTGCAAGAACATCTATAGCTGGATAATGGTTGGCTTCAGCCAAAGCTCTTGAAAGCATCACATGTCCATCTACGATTGACCTCACCGTGTCGGAAATAGGTTCATTGAAATCATCCGCTTCAACCAGTACCGTGTAAATTGCTGTAATACTTCCTACATCGGAATTCCCCGCTCTTTCCAATACCTTCGGAAGCCCAGCAAAGACACTTGGCGGGTATCCCCTTGTTGTGGGAGGTTCTCCTATAGAAAGCCCCACTTCCCTTTGAGCCATGGCCCATCTTGTCAGAGAATCCACCATGAGCATTACATCATAGCCTTGATCACGGAAGTATTCGGCTATCGCTGTAGCCGTAAGAAGGGATTTCACTCTAACAAGCGCCGGCTGGTCAGAAGTTGATACAACAACAACGGATCTTTTCAAGCCTTCTTCACCAAGATCCCTCTCTATGAACTCTCTTACCTCCCTTCCCCTTTCACCGATCAAAGCAATAACGTTTATATCGGCGTAGGTGTTTCTTGCAATCATCCCCATCAATACACTCTTTCCAACACCACTTCCTGCAAAGATACCTATCCTTTGCCCCTTTCCAAGCGTTATGAAACCATCTATAGCTCTGATTCCAACTGGTAAAGGCTCTTTTATTCTCTTTCTTTTAAGCGGATGGGGAGATTCATTGACGATTGGGTATCTTTTCTCCGGTATAAAGGGTTTCCCATCAATTGGCCTTCCAAGACCATCAAGAACCCTTCCTTTTAAAGCCTCTCCAACTCCAACATCCACAATCCTTCCTGTTGATACAACTTCGCACCCTGGACGCAAACCTGTAGCATCTTCAAGAGGCATAAGAACTACATCTTCATCTTTAAAGCCAACAACTTCTGCCAATATCCTCTTTCCATCTTTCGTGTAAATCTTGCAAAGCTCACCAAGGGATGCATCGGGTCCCTTGGACTCAATGGTGAGTCCAACCACCTTACTTACCTTTCCATTGAATTTATCGAAATTTTCCTCTTCAAGCCTCTTTAAAAGAGCTTCAAATATCTCTTCAAGTTTCATTTTGAAACGCTCCTTAATATTCCAACAAGCTCTTTGTGGAAACTCTCAGGTGCGGCAACAACTTCGCCAAGATCCATATCAAAGCCTTCAGCTGTTATAGAAGAAACCTTCAAACCAGCTTCTGTTGCTATCAGGTATCCCGCTGCAAGGTCCCAAGGCTTTAAACCTATTTCGAAATATCCATCAAGCCTTCCTACAGCCAAATAAGAAAGCTCCGCAGCACAGCTCCCAAGTATCCTTATCTCATGAACCTTCTCATTAACGGCCTCTATAGCCTTATAAGTCCATTTTATTCCCTCCATGCTATAAGGCCACCCAGTTATTATCATGCTCTCTTTAAGAGCTATATCTTTATTAGAAAAGATCTTCTCTCCATTGAGAAACGCTCCTTTTCCCTTCTCGGCATAAAAAGTTTCACCATACTCTGGAAGGTGAACCACACCGGACAAAACTTTTCCATCTTCAAGATATGCTATGGAAACAGAGTAAAATGGAAAATAATGAATGTAATTCAAAGAACCATCTAAAGGATCAACTAAAAACACCTTACCTGAGTTGTAATCTTCTCCTTTATAATTCTCCTCACCCACAACCCTTGCATCTGGAAAAGTTTCCATAAGAGCTTTTGTGATCAACTTCTGCGACTCAAGATCCGCCTCACTAAAAACATCAGAAGCCATCGCTTTTGTTCTTACATCCTTTAAATTACCAAAATATTTCTTAAGAAGATCGCCCGCAGTGCGGGCGATTTCTATGATTTTCTCTATCATTTTCCACTTTCCTCCTCAGAAATAAATGTCAATTTCTTAGGTACTTTCCTTATCACATAAAATTCCAACTCATCTCCTTCTTTTATATCATCGAAGCCCTCAAACTTCATTCCACACTCCTGCGGTGCATCGACCCTTGATACATCATCTTTATAATGTTTCAAAGATTCAAGTTTACCTTCAAAAATCAAACTACCTTGCCTGTATATTCTGACAAAACCAGATCTTTCAACGAAACCATCTGTAAGCTGAACACCGGCTATTTTGCCAACTTTGGAAATCTTGAATACCTTTCTAATTTCTCCCCTTCCACTGTACTCTTCCACCTCTTCAGGCTCAAGCATGCCTTCAAGAGCTTTCTTAAGATCATCTATAAGCTTGTAAATTACGGAATAAAGTTTAAGCTGTACCCCTTCAACTTCCGCCTGTTTTCTCGCCTTGGAATCCGCTTTGACCCTGAACCCCAAAACAACCGCATCTGTAGCCGCTGCCAGCATCACATCAGATGCATTTACCGCTCCAACTCCCATGTGAACAATATTTATATCAATCTCTTCCGTTCTCAACTTTTCAATGGCGTTCCTCAAAGCCGCCGCAGAACCCTGAGTGTCTGCCTTTATAACTAAATTCAAAACCTTCTTCTCTTTCTCTTCCATCATCTTAAACAAGTCTTCAAGTCTTACATGACGACGTGCTGCTCTTTTTCTCTTTTCGAGTTTCTCTTTTTGTTTCTTTGCAATTCTTTCTGCAGTTTCTCTATTTTTAACAACATAAAGAACGGAGTGAGGATCGGGAACCTCTTCAAATCCAAGAACCATCACGGGTTTTGACGGTTCCGCCTCTTTGATCCTCTTCCCTCTATCATCGATAAGAGCCCTAACCCTTCCAAAGGTATGACCAGCAACAACGTAGTCTCCTACCTTCAGAATTCCATCTTTGACTATAGCGTTTGCGACAGGACCTAAATTTTTGTCAAGTTTAGACTCAATGATAACAGCCCTAGCTGGTGGCTTTGGATAACACTTAATCTCTTTCATCTCCGCCAAAAGAAGAATCATTTCCAAAAGATCTTCCACACCTATTCCCTTCTTAGCGGATATTGGAACAGTTATCGTATCTCCACCCCAATCTTCCGGAACGAGTCCTAATTTTTCTACGATATCTTGCTTTGTTTTATCAACGTTGGCATTTGGTTTATCTATCTTGTTAATCGCAACAATTACAGGTACCCCCGCAGATTTTGCATGATTGTAGGCTTCAATGGTTTGTGGCATCACTCCATCATCAGCAGCTACAACAAGGACAACTATATCGGTAACCTGCGCTCCCCTTGCCCTCATTTCCGTGAAGACCTCATGACCAGGGGTATCTATAAAAGTAATCTTTTTTCCGTTTACAACAACTTGGTAAGCACCTATAGACTGAGTTATCCTTCCCTCTTCCTTCTCAGCAATATTTGTCTTTCTTATATAATCAAGAAGCGTGGTTTTCCCATGGTCAACATGGCCCATAACGGTTACTATAGGTGGCCTAAGAATAAGCTCGCTTTCTTTTTCTTTATAGATATTTTCAAAATATTTCTCAAGTTTTTCATAATCATCCTCTTCCTCTTTTTCTTCCCCTAGAGTTTCCTGCTCTTTAAAGGCTATCTTTATATCGTAAACTTCTTCTATTATCCTCAAAATCCCGTCTTCCAATTTCTGCCCAGGTTTTAACGGAACTCCTTTTTTCACAAATAAATCCTGGATTATCTGAGTTTGGCTCTTTCCAATCTTTTGAGCAAACTTATCAAGCTTGAGCTCAGCATCATTCTCTATGTAAACAACCTTTTCTTTCTCTTTTGTTTTTCTCTCTTCAGGTTCTTCTTTCTCATCAGTTTCCTTTTTTTTCTTTTCTTTCTTCTCAACCTTTGTAGCTTTCTCTGATTTTTCTTCCTCTTCAAAAAGCTCCATAAGGAGCCCTACTGTCTCCTCGTCTATATAGCTCATATGGCTCTTCATCGGTATACCAAGATCCTCAAGTTCCTGCAAAAGCTCTCTCGTTGTCATACCAAGCTTTCGGGCAAGTTGATAGACACGAATCTTACCCATCTTTTATCACCTCTCTTTGCTCAAAAAACCTTTTCTATTGCATCTATAACTGAAAGGGCATATGACCTGATCTTATCCTCGGATTTCGGTGCTATGCCGATAACTTCCCATTCGCTACTGCCATCGTTGCAAGTAAGATGGGCAAGAACATATTTTCTGTTAAATATCATAGCCTCTTGAACATCATCCACAGAAATAGCCGTGTCTGATACATCTATCGCATCAAGCACAGCATAGCCCACTATAAGTGGGATTTGCGGAGAAGTGTTTGGCCCTTCCGCTCTCCCTTCCAGCTCTTCTCCATCAAACTGGAGGTTTACCTCAACAATCACTTTCCTTCCAACATTTTCTTTTTTTATATCAACTAGAGCTATTCTTCTCCTCTTATGTGTTCCATCTGATAGCTGAGCAATTGATATTACCTTTCTATCTATCTTATATCCTGTCAAGGCAAAAACAGCTGTCTCTATATCCCTAACAACCTGCTTTGGACTCTTATCTTCTTTTGCAATAACGTGGATTTCCTTTACTTTATCGTTATCTTCAACCACCTTAACTGCCCTAACTCCATCGATCCTTGATATTATGTCTTCCAATTCTTTTGCCTCTACCATAGAACATCCCCCCAGCACACCATAGAATATAGTAGCACAAAATTAGGATAAAGGTAGAAGAAAGTAAACGTTCCATTGCTTCCAGGTTGAAGCATATGATCGATGTACAGGTTGTGTGGTAACTGGATGAGAAGAAAGGCTATTGAGAAAAAACCAAAGGGGACCTAGAAACTCAGAATCACTCATAAAACTTATGGAGGCGGGGGGATTCGAACCCCCGTCCGAGGATGGATCACCCCGGGCCTCTCCGGGCGCAGCCCGTGTTTTGGATTTCGGTTGATCCACGCCCACGGGCAGGCTTGGATCAACCTATCCCCCATTGATACTCCCATTAGCCCGGGGGAAGAGCTAATGGGAGGAGCCCGGATTTATGACGCCCCACATCCAAGGCCCGGGCTACCTTGGAGGGGACGGCTGCCTATCCTCTATTAGGCAGCAACAGGCATTGCGTCGTTGGCACTTATCTTTTCCCCTGCCTTTTTTACGAGGAGCAGGGAAACCTCGGCCCGCTTCCCGGGGCTCACCATCCCCGTCGAAACCATTCGCCCCCGCATAACGTATTATACAACTTCTATTACTATATGACTATAAATTCTAAAAACGGTTCACAAGGCTAATTTTTCTCCCACATCTTAAAGAAATGGATTTGTTGGGCATCTAGCATAGTAGGTGGTAGAATCCTAGTGCATAAAAAATGGAATAGTATTAGTTCTTGGAGGAGAATTTATGATGAGGCTCGATAAGTTTCTTAAAAAACATTCACTTGTAAAGAGAAGAACCGTAGCTCAGCAGATGATAAAAGGTGGCCGGGTAAAGGTAAACAAGAGGGCAGCCAAGCCCTCTTACGAAGTAAAAGACGGCGATGAAATAGAAGTATTCTTCGGAAATAGATACCTTAAAATCCGGGTAGTAGCTGGAGGATTCGAGGTTCTTGCAGATGAGCGCGTTCATACAGAGCGGTTTTAAAAGAAGAGATTATATAGTCTGAAATCTCAACGCCAGCATAAATTAAGCTACCTTCATACCTGAAATTAGAATCAAAATAAGACTTAACCCCTATGCTCCCTATTGAAAGGCTATCAAGCGGTAAAAATATTTTATATGTGGCTCCAAGAGATGTTGTGTAATAATAAAGTGGATTATCGTGGGTTATACCGCCTTCCATTCCCGTTCTAAATGAAAGTATCAAACCTCTGAAACTTGCCATGTTGAAAATATTCATTCTTCTTGAGAAGTCAATGTTAAGGTGAAGGCCAACCGAAGCGCTTCCGAAAATGGTGTATGAAATTTTATTTGCGAAGAAATTTGCAGTTATCAAACCGCTGGGTGAGTATCCTCCTAACAAATCTACATCAAAAACTTCTTTTGGTAAAAATTCCATTTCAGAAAGCAAAGCAAAATCCTTTGGGTAGTAATAAGCTCCTCCAATTTGGAATATCACAGGAAGCTTTACGAAATCGGAATACGTATAGTAGCCGGCTAAGGATAAATTCGAACTATCATAAGACGCAACCAAATTGATGTTATTTCTACTAACTATCTCCGGAGATGTTAAACCTACATCAACCTTCTCAGGAATAGATACTGAAACATTTGCATTAGCTTGTATGATTGATTTTTCATTGAAGATCGTGTTTGCATCTATCTTAAAGAAATCATTCGGCGCAAAAAAGCCAGAAATGCTATAGATGCTGTACTGAGTAACATCTGTAGATGCTGGGATAGCTGATCCTCCTCCAAGAGATATGCCCCATTCATTAAATTTTCTCACACCAAAGTTGTAGGATAAAAACACATAGCTACTATCTGATGTGTAAGTCACCAGAATGTTTGGTGCATCTATTTTATAAGCTTCAAGAGGGGATATAATTCCCGTTTCGGTGGACTCTTTTCTAACATTGCACAGTTGTATATTCGTTATATTGGGCAAGAGAACTTTTACAGGATAGTTGTTGTTGAACCTATCCGGATCCGGCAAAAGCCAGTTAGGATCAACTTCCACACTGGAAACACCTTTTCTATCTATTTCAAAATTGCCTTCGACCTTTTTGATAACTTCTCTCCCATTGCTGTACTTTATCAGAACTTCATAGGGAAAATCTGGTCCCTCCACTACAATCTTATTTCCTCTTCCATATACCTTGACATTTACTGGACCAGGGTTTTTAAAAAGCTCATCCGCGACTTTAGCTGAACCTTTTTTCTGAGTTTCCAGAAAATCCTTAAACTTTCCATAAGTAACTACCCTGTTCTTGAATCTTTCATGATACTTTTTTAAAACCTCATCGAAATCATCGAAACAAAGCGCAAGACTTCTCATAGCGAAATACCCTTTTGCGTAATTTTTGGGAAAATCTTGATTTACCACATCTGACTTTCCTTGAACAGCTGTGTCAAACCCATCTCTCCATAGATTTCTGTAATAATAAAGGTAATTCTCTCTTAAGGACTTAAACGCAAACATCTTTTCAAAAGTTGATGTGAAAAGATCTGGAGCGTATCTGTCATAAAGATTTACATATTTTCCATACATTTTTTCTATCTCTGTTATAGAAGCGTATTGTGCCAAAGACTCAGAAAGGAAATTGTTGTATATGAAGTCAACCGTAGCTCCAATTCCAAACCACAGATGAGCAGTTTCATGTAAAACAAGAAATTCATAGACGGGATTTAAAAATCCTGGTATCCAAAGATCAGCTGTGGTGAATACCCCATCTCCCAAAACTATGAACCCGTTTGTTGTCATTCCAAAAACACCAGATATCGGAGATTCGATGACATTTACCTCGTTGTAATCAAGGTAGCCGAACCTCTTTGAAAGCCGTTCAAGAGCATCGAGCTCTATTGCAGCCAGCGCCTGAGCCCTCTCTTTTCTACCCTTTATGTAATAAACATTAACCGTGTAATGTTTCCCCTCAAGAGTGAATTTATCGTAACCTT
>JAMOOR010000267.1 GCA_027065235.1 Thermotogaceae bacterium
AAAAGGGATAAAGAGGTTGGAATTACTGCGAACTTGCCTTTAATTGTATTGGCTTTCCTCGTTTTTACTGTTGGTATTTTGGCTCCAGATTGGTGGATTAATCTTTTAAAGGGAGCTGTAAAAGTAGTTAATGGTGGAGTTTAAAAATTTGAAAGTAAGGAGGTATGTAGAAATGAAAAAAGGTGAAAGATTTATAAAGGAACTTCAAAAAAGGTTTGAAGTTGAGGAAATAAGAAGATGTCCTGAAGACCAAATAACTATTCAGTGTAAAAGAGAAGATTTACCGGAGGTAGTGAGAACTCTCTATTACGACCATGGCGGATGGCTTTCAAGTATGGTGGCTAATGATGAGAGAGAGTTAAACGGCCATTTTGCTCTCTACTATATACTTTCAATGGAAGGTGGAAAGTTACATAAAGATGATGAATTACCTCAAGATGAAAAATGTTGGATAACTGTTAAAGCTTTGGTTCCTTCCGATGACCCTACTTTTCCATCTGTAGCCAGGTATGTGCCAGCTGCTGTTTGGTATGAAAGAGAAGCAAGAGATATGTTTGGTCTTGTTCCAGAAGATATTCCTGACCCGAGAAGGTTAGTTTTGCCTGACGATTGGCCAGAAGGTATACATCCTCTTAGGAAGGATTCCATTGATTACAGGTATAGACCTGAACCTTATGAAGTGGATAAAGAGCCTGATTATCCCTTCCTTTATCCTGAAACGGAAAATACCGTTGATGTTCCACTTGGTCCATTACACATAACCAGTGACGAACCGGGACAGTTTAGGTTGTTTGTAGATGGTGAAACGATAGTAGATGCCGACTACAGGCTTTTTTACATCCATAGAGGTATGGAGAAGTTAGCAGAGAATAGGATGAACTACGACCAAATGGGATTTCTTGCCGAGCGCGTCTGAGGGATTTGTGGATTTGCGCATGCGGTCGCATGCTTAGAAGCTGCAGAAAGAGCATCTGGTGTAGAAGTTCCTTTGAGAGCTCAAGCAATAAGAACTATTTGTCTTGAAACTGAAAGATTGCATTCTCATATGCTTAACATCGGTCTTGCTTGTGAGGTGACAGGTAACGTTACAGCCTTTATGCAGATGTTTAGAATTAGAGAATTAGCGATGGACCTTGCCCAATATCTTACAGGTGGTAGGAAAACTTACGGAATGATTATGATAGGTGGTGTGAGGAGAGATATAACAGATGATGAAAGAAAAAAGATGTTGGAAATTGTTAATCAGATAGAGCAGCAGTTGCGAGAGTGTTGGGATGCCATTATGGACGCGCCTAACCTGGTGGATAGATGGAAGGGAGTAGGAATTTTAGATAGGAGAGTGGCAAGAGATTTTTCTCCTGTAGGTCCTAATATGAGGGGAAGTGGATTTAAGAGAGATAGTAGATATGACCATCCTTTCGATTGGTATAAGCATGTTGAATTTGAAGTTGCAGTTGAAGAAGGATGTGATGTGCTTTCAAGAGAAACTGTTAGATATAGAGAGT
>JAMOOR010000268.1 GCA_027065235.1 Thermotogaceae bacterium
GTATATCCAGAGGCGGTCAAGCTCTTCTTTCACCGTCTTGTTCATTTTATCTATTCTGTAAATTGCGTCTATCTCGTCTCCGAAAAATTCTATTCTAAACCCATCATCGGTGTAAGTGGGATATATTTCGATCACATCGCCTTTAAGGTTAAAAGTTCCTTCAGGCCCCACAGCCTCAGTCCTTTTGTATCCTATCCTTGCAAGATGGCGAGCAAGAGAGATTATATCCAGTTCCTTCCCAACTTCTATTTTTATGTTCAGCTTTTCAAAGTCTTCTGGATCGCCGCAGTTGTAGATAGCAGAGACAGAGGCTACCACTATAGTGTCATCTCTTGTTTTAAGAGCCTCATATGTGGACATCCTCATCCTTGCTATCACATCGTTTATCTTTGCGTCCTTTTCTATGTAAAGATCCTTTTTTGGCAAATATGCCTCTGGTTGGTAGTAGTCGTAATAACTTATGAAAAACTCCACCCTGTTGTATGGGAAAAAAGATTTAAATTCGCTATACAGCTGCGCTGCAAGAGTTTTGTTAGGTGAAAGTATCAAAGTGGGTTTTCCAATTTCTTTTATAACGTTTGCCATTGTGAAGGTTTTGCCGCTTCCTGTAACGCCAAGAAGCGTTTGAAATCTGTAGCCTTTTTTTAAGCCTTCCACTAACTTTTCAATCGCTTGCGGCTGATCTCCCGTTGGCTCGAACTCGCTTACCAATATGAATTTAGCCATAATTCTCACTTGCCTTCAATTAAAAGCTGCTGGTGCGTATAACAACTCTTTTTCCAGAAAAGGCTATGCCAAATCCGATAACCTTGTATCCTTTTGCTAACATCTTTTCATAATAATTTCTACTTCTTATCTGCTCAAGCGCTTTCTTTGCCAGCTTCTCAAGCTTATCTTCATCTTCTGACCTCTTTACCTCAAAAATTGCAGCATATTTGCCATACCTTTCATCTTTCGGATACACAACAACATCTAACCTTCCATAACCTGATTCCATCTCACTCTCAACTTCAAAACCATTTATCGCTATAGATAATATCCCCAAAAGAAACGCTTTGTACACCCTTTCTGGTTCTTTAAACCCAAAATCGTAATAGCTCAGTGAATTTTTAATGAAACTCTCAAGGTTTTCTTTAAACTTGTCATAAGATCCTTCTCTCAGCATAAGTTTTAATGACATGTACATATCATCTGCTGAGTAGTTTTCTATTATTTCTTCGAGCCATGTTGATACAACTTCTTTAAAGAATTCTTCAATCTCCTTGTTTGGAATCTTTAGAAGGTATTCTTTCCTATCAACCATAGTCGCTGTTAGATAGCCAGAAGATACAAACAAAGTCCAAACTCCACTTTTAACTCTATCCAATTTCCTTAAGGACAACTATGGATCAAGCTGCTGGATAACTTCTTTTCCTTCAAGGAGTTTGTCAAGGTTTTCCTTCACTTGTGGATTTGTTTCCACCTGTTTTATGATTATGTCGTTCGATGATGTGTTT
>JAMOOR010000269.1 GCA_027065235.1 Thermotogaceae bacterium
CAGGAGATAGCTGATGAGCTTGGAAGAACTCAGCAAACTATAAGAGAACACCTCAAAGGCGAAACAAAAGCTGGAAAAATCGTTGCAGAAACCTACGAACTTTTGAAGAATGGCGAGCTGGATCTAAACAAACTATTCATCCAAACAGAACCAATAAAACAAAAACTTGAAAAAATCAGAGATGAGCTGGACGAAATAATAGGGATGTTATGAAAAAAGCCCCACCTCCATAAGGTGGGGTTTTATGCCTGCGATTTTAGAATTTTTGCATGGAGGATATAAATGCCTTTACGAGCAGATTTTTTGCTAACTTCTTTCTATACTCCGCTGATGCTCTCACATCGGTTATCGGATTTATTCTTGCTTGATATTTCAAGCTGAACTCTTCTATCAAATCCTCTGTTAATTTCTTTCCTTTCATCTCTTCCTCAAGGTCTTTGAACCTTACTATTGTTGGTCCGAGCGAGCCGTAGGCAATCTTTACATCTTCTATTATCTCTCCATTTAATTTAACAGCTGCTGCAATACTCGCTATTGAGATTACAAGGGCGTTTCTTCTTCCTACTTTTTCGTAGAATGTTTTGTAACCTTCAAGTTTTTTAAGCTTTACAGAGTATATAAACTCGCCCTTTCCCATGTTGAGCTTTCCAGGGCCAGATACAAGTTCTTCTACTTTAACCTCTCTCATACTTGGCGCCAAAACCACTGTGCCATCAAGAAGATGTGTTGCAAGTAGAAAATCTCCTGCTGGTGATGCGTTCCCAACATTTCCAACAGGTGTTCCCCTATTTCTTATTTGGGGAGAGCCAACTTCAAGAAGGATTTTTACAAGAGGTTCGAATTTCTTTGCGCAATCGTTTTTTATAACATCAGTGTAGGTGGTGTTCATGAATATCTCGAGTTCGTTTTCTGTGCATTTAACACCTGGGGTTTCAATTTTTTTAGTATCAATAAGCACCTCCGGGTTTAGAACTTCGGCTTTCATCTTTACGAAAACATCTGTGCCTCCGGCAAAAAGTAGTCCTCCTTCTTCCTTGAGTTTTGAAATCTCCTCAAGTGTTGTTGGAGCGTAGTATTTGAATCTCATCTTGTCTCACCACGCTTTTTAGCAGCCAATTTGACAGCCTGTTTTATCTTTATATAACCAGTGCAGCGGCATATGTTACCCTCAAGGGCTTTTTCAATCTCCTCGTCAGTTGGATTGGGATTCTCGTCAAGAAGAACTTTTGTAGATATGATGAATCCCGGTGTACAGAATCCACACTGCACGGCTCCTGCTTCTACAAAAGCTTCAGAAATATATGTCTCTCCCTTTTCAACAAGCCCTTCAAGCGTCCATACATCTTTTCCGTCAAGTTCAACAGCAAGCATCAAACACGAGTGAACATTCCTGCCGTTGACTATTATGGTACATGCTCCGCACTCGCCTTCCGAACATCCCTCTTTAACAGAGGTCATTCCCATTTTATCTCTTAAAAAATCAAGCGCTCTTAAATTTGGATCAACATCTACCTCAATAGGTTTTCCGTTTAGAGTGAATTTTATCTGTATTTTGGTCACCTCCCTCCGGATGGAATAATACCAAAAAGAAAACACTGGTGCCAAATTTTTATACTATGAGGCTGTATATGTAATCGGCCAGTGGGATCAGAGCAATTGCTGGAAGAAAGTTTCCCACTTTAATATCCTTAATTTCAAGAAGTCTTATACCTATAGCAATGACAAGAAGTCCGCCAAGAGATGTTAGATCGGAGAGATACATCGGTTCCGAAAGAAATCTCAAGCTATTGGCAAATGATACCAATATCCCTTGAAAGAGCAAAACCCAAATTGAAGAGAAAAGAACTCCCATTCCATATAAGGAGGCAAGTATTGAGGATGAAATCATGTCCATAAGGGATTTTACAAGAATAAGGCTTGCATCACCTTGAAGACCTATATTCAAGCATCCTATTATCGTCATAGGGCCTATGGTAAAAAGAAGAGAAGCTGTTACGAATCCTTTTGCAAACTTTCCTTCGCCGCCAATCTTTCCGGCAAGACTCTCAAGTGCTTTTTCGATATCAAAATATTCTCCAATTATTCCTCCAAAAAGGAGAGAAAGAAGTATTAAAAGAAAGTCAGGTTTTCCAGGGTAGGACAGCTTCTCATCTAAAAGAGGTTTCAATGTCATAGACATTCCTATAGCAAGGCTTATCAGACCGACGGAAGTGAACATCATCTTTCTTATTTTTTCAGACAAACCCTTTCCCATCCACATACCAAAGAGACTCCCTATAACAACAGCTACGGTGTTAACAATAGTGGCGTAATGAAACATCAGCTCACCTCCAAGAGTTTTATCTTTTCTCCATAGAGGCTCAATACCTTGCTGTATATTTGTTTGTATTTTTCCATATTTGGATCGTTATTCACGAGTTCGAAGGCGTCTATTCTTGCCTTCCTTAAAATTTCGCTATCCCTTACTATATCTGCAAATTTAAACTCTGGCATTCCGTGCTGGCGGGTTCCAAGAAATTCGCCGGGACCCCGAAGCTTAAGATCGTATTCCGCTATTTTAAAGCCATCAGTCGTTGATTCAAAAAATCTGAGCCGCTCGTAAGTGTCCATATCAACATCACCATATATCAAAAAACAATACGCTTGATACTTGCTCCTTCCGACTCTTCCACGGAGCTGGTGAAGCTGTGCAAGACCGAATCTTTCTGGATTCTCTATAACCATAACGGTAGCGTTTGGAACATCTATTCCAACTTCTATGACAGTGGTTGATACTAAGATGTCGTACTTTCCTTCAGAAAATTCCCTCATAACTTCTTCTTTCTGGCTATCTGGCATCTTTCCATGAAGCAAGCCAACTTTAAGGTCCGGGAAAACTTCTTCTGAAAGGTATTCGTACATCTCCTTAGCTGACTTTAAAAGGAGCTTTTCTGATTCTTCAACAAGTGGATAAACTATGAAAGCTTGATGACCTTGTTTTACTTCTTCTTTTATGAATTCATATACATCATCTATTTTGGAAACCGGAACCATCATCGTTTTCACTGGCCTTCTGCCCGGAGGCATCTCATCTATTATGGAAACATCAAGATCACCATATAGAGTTAATGAAAGGGTCCTTGGAATAGGTGTGGCCGTCATTACAAGGGTGTCAACAAGCTTTCCTTTGCTCATCAAAGCTTCTCTTTGCCTTACCCCGAATCTATGCTGCTCGTCGATTATCACAAGACCTAAATTAGAAAAATGAACATCCTCTTGTATAAGAGCGTGTGTGCCTATCACAACATCTATCATTCCATTTTTCAAAGCTGCCTTTATATTTCTTTTCTGAGAAGCTGATGTTGAGCCTGTTATAAGCGCCACATTGATTCCAAGTTTTTCCAATGCTTTCATTTTATTGTAATGCTGAAGGGCGAGGATCAGCGTTGGAGCCATCATAGCGCCTTGAAATCCCGCCTCATAGTTGTCTATAAGTGCAAGTTGGGCAACGACTGTCTTTCCTGATCCAACATCCCCCTGAAGGAGTCTGTTCATCGGTTTTGAGCTTTTCATGTCCTCTCTTATCTCCGAATGAACCCGTTTCTGTGCATTTGTTAGTTTAAAAGGTAGGCTTTCCAGAAATTTTTCTGCAAGTTCTCCTTTTATTTTTTTTGATATTCCACCTATTTGGAGCTGCTTCTTTCTTGTCATTGCAAGGGCAACTTGGAAGTAGAAAAGCTCTTCATAAGATAACCTCTCTTTTGAACGGTTAAGATGATAAAAAGTTTTCGGAAAATGCATTCCGTAAAGGGCAGTTGTTTTGTCTATAAGGTTTCTTTTTTCCACTAAAAATTTTGGGAAATCGTCTTTTATGTTGCATATAACAGATATGTTCTCTTTGAAAATTCGTCTCATCGACTTTTGAGTTATACCGCTGGTTAAACGGTATATGGGAAGAATCTCTCTTTTTGTTTTTCCGTCATCCTCCACAACTTCTGGAAAAAGCATCTCAAGATTTCCGAAATACCCTCTTTTCACCGTTCCAGTAACAAGAACATCTTTTCCCTTCAACCTTTTCAGCTGCTCGTAAATGTAATCTATATTGAACCATTTTAGTATTACGGAATCAAGGTTATCGTTCAGAACAGCTGATATGATCCTTATTCCTCTTGTTTTCTTTCTGTCTATCGACAGTATCTTTCCCTTTGTTGTGACTTTCATTCCATCTTTTAAATCCTTTATTGGATAGATTTTCCTTCTATCCTCATAGTCTCTTGGAAGGTAATAAATTAAATCTCCGATCGTTTCAAGACCAAGTTTTCTCAAGGTTTTAGCTCTTGCGGGTCCAACACCTTTTGCATAAGCAATTTTTGCACTTGGGTCTTTAACATTTTTGCACTCAGGCTTTGATAGGAAAAAGCGGATGCGGTATTTTTCAACAAGCTGGATGGATTTTTCTAATCTGTAATTTTTTCTCTTCTCTGGTAAGGTAAATATAGGCTCTATGTACTCAAAGAGTTTGTCAAGCCAGTCCTTTGCCAAGGGATCTTCTAAAAGGGGATCATCTAAATACCCTCTTAAATTTAAACATTCAACTATCAGTGATAGATCCTTTTTTTTAAGGGCCCTTTCAAGTTTATCGAGGAGCTCTTCAACAAGAAGAACCAAATTTTTCAACCGCCTTTCTTGAAAAATCTGTCGGTTGATCTAACTATAAACTTCCTCCAGAGAAGAAAAGAGGTGATGTGCCCTGCAGGAAGAAGATATCTTTTCTTTTGTGGGCTTTTAAGATGTCTGTAAAGTTCATCGGAAGCTTTGAAGGGGATAAAAACATCGAATAGCGCTGTAAACATTATTACTTTTGTTTTTACAAACTTTGCAAACACCAAAGGATCATATTCATAACATTTCATCGGTGCTGTGTTAAGCTCGATATGCGGGCTTTCAAGCTGTGATATGTACCTATAAAAGTTCTCTTGTGAATGAAGCTTTTTGCACCTTTCTCTTGAACATTCTTCGTTCTGCTCATATTGCACCCTGAAAACCTTTGTCGCAACGCTTTCCCAGGTTATATAACGGAAATTTCCTCCACATACAACAAGGGAAAGCCCTGAAAGATCATTCCTAAAGGCAGCTGCTATTGTGGATATCATACCACCAAAAGAATAACCCATAAGATATAGCGGGTAGCCATATTTGTCTCTAAGGTAATCTAAGGATGTTAGAACGTCCACAGTTGCATGTTCAAAACGAGACCGCAAAGTATCATTGTCCGTTGTATTCAAGAATAGCTCTCCACTTTTAAAGCCCTGAGGTGTTCTGTCAAAATGATATGGAAGTATCATGAGAGCTGAAGAGTATCCAAGCTTTGAAAACTGCTCAGGAAAATATTTTAAATACTTAAGATTGCGTCTCCCAAGACCATGGACGAAAAGGAGAGTTCCTTTAGTTCCTCGTGATGGATATGTATAAAGATAAATATTGGAAGATTCCCTATACTCTACAGGATAAGGACTTTTTAAGACAACTTTATCTTCTCTTTCGTTTACTATTTCGTAGGAATTTTCGTTATAATGCGATGCAAACTTTCTCATCTGCTCAGTAACTCCTCAGGAATCTCACATCGTTCTTTATGAATTCTCTTATGTCGGTTATTCCGTATTTGAGCATGGCTATTCTATCTATTCCCATGCCAAATGCAAATCCAGACCATTCTTCTGGATCGTAGCCTACATTTTTGAATACTTCAGGGTCAACCATACCGGCTCCAAGTATCTCAAGCCATCCGTAACCTTCAAGATAAACATCTACTTCAAAGGAAGGTTCTGTAAACGGGAAAAAGCTTGGCCTTAGCCTTATCGCCGTCTTCTCGCCAAACATCTTCTTTGCAAATTCTTCTAAAGTGAACTTTAGGTGTCCAACCGTTACCCTTTTGTCCACATAAAGGCCTTCGCATTGATGAAACACAGGAAGGTGCGTTGCGTCGTAATCTCTTCTGTATACCCTTCCTGGAGATACTATGGCAAGAGGTGGTTTTTTCTTCAGCATTGTTCTTATTTGAACTGGTGATGTGTGAGTTCTTAAAAGGTATTTATCATTGAAGTAAAAAGAGTCGTGCTCGTCTCTTGCGGGATGCCATTCGGGAGTGTTGAGGGCGTCGAAATTGTGCCATGTGTCTTCTATGTCTGGTCCTTCCACGACTTCGTATCCAAGTGAGACGAATATGTCTTCCATCTCTCTCCATATTTTCATTACAGGGTGGTTATGACCAAGTTTTCTTCTTGCTCCGGGCAGGGTAACATCAACCCACATCCTTTCAAAAGTTCTCTCCTTTTCAATTTCTTTTATCCCTTCCATCTTATTTTTAATGGCTTCTTCTATTTCTTTTTTAAGCTCGTTAACATGCTTTCCATATTCTTTTCTTTCCTCTGGTGGTATCTCTTTTATCTTTTTCATTAATTTTTGAACTTCACCCTTTTTACCCAAGTACTTAATTCTTAAATTATTTATATCCTCATTGCTGCTAACCCGCTCTAATTCAGAAAAAAACTGATTTCTAATATCTTCAAACATCCTTCTACACCTCCGGGTCTAAGTATAGTAAAATATAGACTCTGGTAAATTTTATCATAAAGGAGAGATTTGAATGAGAGTTAGGATCTTTATATTGAGCGGAATATTAGCTTTTGGGGCTATATTGATTGTTTTCTTTGTCTACGCAGCAATGAGAGAAGAAGGAATAAAATACCTTGAAACAGTTACTTCTAAAATAGCCGAAAGGGCCGTAAGTTCCTTGTCTGAGGCTTTTGAAAGCTTTCTGAACGCAGAACCATGGGTTTTCATGATAAGAAACGGTGAATATGATAAAGTAGCTGAAAAACTTATGGAACATGAGTGGATTTCTGGAGTGAAGATAGATGAATATTCAACTCCTACTGGTTTAAATCTTTGTGATAGAGAAGATGGAATTAAAGCGAAAGGATGTGGAAATAACATTGTTTTAAATATAAAAGCTGGTGGAAAGAAAATACAGATATATATAAAACAAGATTATATACTTGACATGGTGGAGAGCAAGAGGTTTAAGGTTGTTAAAAGTGATAAGGGATATGAGATATTGAAAAATTATAAGATAAAGGTTTTAGAAAAGGGAATAAACTTTAAGCTTGTACTTTTAATCATAGGATTTTTTATTATTTCTCATTATGCCTCTTATAGATTGTTTGAGAAGCTTGCACGATATTCTCAGCAGGAAAATGCGCTCCTTCCAATGATAAAAATGCTTGAAACAAGAGACCCATACACAGCTGGGCACTCAAGAAGAGTTGCAATAGTTGCAAGAGAATTTGCAAAAGATCTTGGGATAAAAGGAGAGCGGCTCCGAATACTTTACAAAGCAGCCCTTCTTCACGACATAGGAAAGATAGGAATACCTGAAAAGGTTTTGCTTAAGCCCGGGAAACTTCTTCCAGAGGAATTTGAGATAATAAAAAGGCATCCTCTTCTCACTGATGAAATTCTAAGGTCAATACCGGGTTATTCTGAAGTTGCAAGGATTGCAAGATACCATCATGAAAGATGTGATGGAAAGGGCTATCCTTACAAACTTAAATGCGATGAGATACCTATAGAGACAAAGATAATCATCCTTTCTGATGTATATGATGCTCTTACAAGTGAAAGGGCATATAGAAAAGGTTGGCCACCGGAAAAAGCTCTTGAATACATTTTGGAAAATGCAGGAACACACTTTGATCCCGAACTTGCCAAAGAATTTGTAAAGTTTATAAAAGAAAAATATTTAAAGTCAAACGAAAAAAACGCCGCATGATCTATCACAAAGCTGATGTTTTTATATCATTTAACATGAGTTAGCTTTTATATCATTTGAAAGTATTTTTCAAGTATATCCCTTGCATAATCCACCATTTTTTGGAATATCCATCCTCCCATAATCATTAAGGTAATAAATATGGCAAGGACACGTGGCGCAAACATAAGAGTCTGTTCATGTATTTGAGTAACAGCTTGGAATATGCCTATTAAAAGCCCTATCGCAAGGCTGACCAAAAGCGGTGGAGTTATTACCGTTATTATGAGTTGTATCCCTTCTTTCATAATATCCAGGAAGACATCTATCGTCATATTTTTCCCCCCCGTTCCACTCTCG
>JAMOOR010000270.1 GCA_027065235.1 Thermotogaceae bacterium
CAGTGCACAATTTTTGCACTCAAATTCCCCTCCAAATGCAAATTCATCATAGGATCTATCGTATTTGCGCATCACATCCAAAAGCTTTAAAGCCAGCTCTCTTTTTCCCTCTTCTATCGCTTTCGCCACGCTTATGTAAAGTCCATAAGCTTTCCTTCCAAAACCACGTTTAACAACTCTTGAGTACTCAAGCTCAAGCTTCTCCTTTAAATAATCCTTAAGAGCCTTCTCTCTCCTATAGATATGATAAGGTGGCAGATTCAAGGATACGATTATTCTCATACATCATCAGCCCCTGTGAAATACTTCAAAGCTGCTTCAACTATCTTCGGGTCCCAAATGGTTCCGGCTCCCTCTCTCAACTTTCTCAATGCTTCTTTCTTGCTCAGAGTTATTCCTATCAGTTTCTTCCTAGTCATGTCATCAAAGGCATCTGCCACCGCTAAAATCCTTGAACAGAAAGGAATCTCCTCTCCTTTCAATCCCTCTGGATACCCCTTTCCATCGTATCTTTCATGATGATGATACGCACATTTTACTATGTCCTCTGACATCCCCAAAAAAGACAGAATATTTTTTGTATATTCAACGTGATCTTTCAAAATTTCATACACATCAGGCGATAAATTCATCGATAAGAAAATACCTTCCGGGAGAAGAACTTTACCAACATCATGAACAGATGCTGCCTTTTTTACCAAATCCACACATTCATCATCAACACCTAAAAATTTAGCTATACCTATGGAATGCCTTATAACATTCTCAGTATGACCTTTTTCTAAGTACGGCTTTCCTATTTCGACCTCTGCCATTATATGTCCTGCAGCCTTTATTATCTTATTTTGAACGTTCTCTTTATAATTACTTTGAGCTATGTACACCCCTAACAAAGCAGCAAAAAACTTAGCAAGTTTGACTTCGTCATCTGTGAAGGAATCGGACCTGAAAGAATCTATCCAAAGCTCTCCCACCAAAACTCCATTTATAATTACAGGAGAAAACAAACTTATATTTGTTCTATCAGCTCCTGATAAACTAATAAGCTTTTTCACTTCTTGAGGAAGCCTTATAAGCGTTTTCGTAAGCTTCCATCTAACAATCATAGAATCCTTCGCCTTGTATGTCGGTAAATACAAACCCTTTAAATACTCCTCCTTGTACCCCCAAGAAGTCAAAAATCTAGAATACCCATTCCCTCTTACCAAATAAACACTCCCCGCATCTGCATTTGGAAGGGTCTCCACTGCGACTTTTAAAATCTTCTTTGCAAACTTCTCCACACTTTTCGAAGAAATCTCATCCTTTACAAACTCAACCGCTTTTATCATTGCAAATTCCCTTTTTTTAGCATTCTCAAGGGTTGTATCAGCATTCTCTAACTTCTCAGCTATCTTTAAAAACGCATCATTAAGCTTCAATCTTATTTTCTCCAGCTCATTGAAATAAGTCTCACTCGATGGTATATACGAATACTCTTCATCAATC
>JAMOOR010000271.1 GCA_027065235.1 Thermotogaceae bacterium
CCTGTATTCATAACGGTATACACGGCGCTTATGAATATGGATGCGTCTCTTGAAGAAGCCGGTAGGATATGTGGGGCGAAACTATATAGAGTTATGAGAACCATCTCCCTGCCTTTGGTAATGCCAAGTATTCTATCAGGTGCTCTATTGGTGTTTGCAATGACTGCTTCCAACTTTGGCATACCTGCACTTATTGGGTCACCAGGGAGAATTCATGTTTTGACAACGAGAATTATGTCTTATATGGCTTCAGGAACGGAAAGAGGTATGAACAGAGCTACGGCGCTTTCAGTTGTTTTGATAGGGATAGCACTGGCAGGTCTTATAATAAACAACATCGTCGTTTCTAAATCTTCTAAGTTCACAACCATAACGGGAAAATCTACAAGACCTGCTCTTGTAAAGCTTGGAAAGGCTAAGGCTATCATAACCACAATTGTATGGATTTTTGTGGGATTTGCTGTATTTCTTCCTATGTTTTCTTTGGTATTTACATCTTTATGGAAAGCGTGGGGACTTCCATTTAAAGCTTCGAGTTTTACATTCAAGAACTTTTACAATGTTTTATTCGTTGATAAAAACACCACAACTGCTATCAAAAACAGCTTTTTATTTGCCGTAATTTCAGCCTCTATTGTGACGGCAATTGGATCGATGATCGCATACTTTTCGGTAAGAGGTAGAGGGTTTTTAGCTAAATTTATGGATTCCGTTTCTACCCTTCCGCAAGCCATACCCGGAACTGCTCTTGCAGTTTCCATGATCTTGGCATGGTCGGGAAAGTTTGGCGTTAACCTTTATAACACCCTGTGGATAATAATAATAGCTTATACGGCAAGATACTTGTTCTTATCCGTTAGAACGGTTTCTGGAGCGGTAAAGCAAATACACACTTCCCTGGAGGAGGCAGCAAGGTCCTCAGGTGCAAAACCAATGCGGGTGATTTCTGATATTACCCTTCCCATACTCAAAACCGCTCTATTATCCTCGTGGGCGCTTGTGTTTATGCCTACTTTCCGAGAACTTACGATATCGATTCTTTTATACGGTCCAACGACAAGGACCATAGGTGTGACGATATACGAACTCCAAGAGGGCGGGGAATATCAGATGGCTTCAGCATTTGCAACGCTGGTTCTTGTAATAGCTTTTGTCCTACAATACTTCATAAATAGATACCTTATGAAAGCGGGTGAAAAGTGATGGCGGCAATCACTCTCATAAATTTAGAGAAATTTTTTGGGAAGAATCATGTTATTAAAAACCTCAATTTTGAAATAGAAAACGGAGAATTCGTTACCTTGCTTGGACCATCAGGTTGTGGAAAGACAACTACACTTAGAATGATAGCCGGCTTTGAAAAGCCGACTTCTGGAGAGATACGAATAGGGGATAAAACTGTGTTTTCGAGTGATAAAAAGATAAACATTCCACCCGAAGAAAGGAACATAGGAATGGTTTTTCAAAACTATGCCGTTTGGCCGCA
>JAMOOR010000272.1 GCA_027065235.1 Thermotogaceae bacterium
CCTGCCTATGGATCTTTTCATCACACTTCCACACTTATCACATACAACCGTGGGTGATTCATTCATGGAATGCATGACGACCTTTTCATATCCACAGTTCTCACATACATATCTGTACATTGGCATATTCATCACCTCCGCTTCTGCAGTATTTTTATTCCATCCTTGAGGTTAATTGCTACTGGATAACTCAAAATCCCTGCAACATAAGAAATAATTACTGAATAAGGCTCTTCTGAACATATCGCAACTATCCCATTTGAGATTTTATCAAAAACCTTATATATTGACTCCTCTGAATATTCTTCAAGTTCACGCAAAGTCACTTTGATTTCGCTACTATAATATTCCTTCAAAACCTTTGCTATAAATTCTTCTCTCCAATCTTTACCATGAATCACTATTATTTCATCAAGATCGAATGACCTTTTAAATTTTTCTATCAGCTCTATCTCTTTGCCTTTATAAAAAGAAGTTTTCAAATACCTTATAGAATCCTCAATACTTCCAAGAGCAAGCGCTGCTTTCAACGGCTGAAACAAGCTCTTGCCAGAAAAGCAAATCAATCTTTTCATGCCATTATGTCTATATCTTCTCCCTCCCCTTTCAAAGCTTCTTTTAGGGCAACGATTGCAACTTCAAGCTGTTCTTCGTCAGGTTCTTTCGTTGTTAAATACTGAAGTGCAAGCCCTGGGGATATGACGATTTTCATAAGCCATTTGGGAAACTTGGAGAAAAGCACTAAAAGTTCATAAGACAGCGAAGCTATAACTGGTATCATGATCACTCTTGAAACTATTCTGTACTCCAGTGTGGGTTTGAAGAAAAGCGAAAGAAAGCTAAAGAGTATAACTGAGGATATCATAAATATCATCAAATAGTTGGTTCCACACCTTGGATGTATCCTGCTGTAGCCTTTGACATTCTTTGGCACAAGCTCTATGCCACTTTCAAAGGCGTTGATGGTTTTGTGCTCTGCACCGTGATATTGAAATATCCTTCTAACATCTTTCATAAGAGAAATTATCCAAACGTAAAGCAAAAAAAAGCCTATTCTTATCAAACCCTCAACAAGTGAAAAGGCGAATTCGTTGCCTCTTAAAGGTTTCAAAAGGTTGGTTAAAAACATTGGGAGCATGAAGAACAGCCCTATTGCCACGGCAAAAGCTATGAGTATAGTTATAACTCCTTCGCCCTTTTTCATCTCTTCGTTGTAAGCTATCTCTGCTGATCTGTTAAGTGCTTTTATCCCGAACAAGAGCGAATAATATAGGTTGTATATACCCCTAACGAAGGGAATCTTTTTCCAAAGTGTGTTCTTTATTTTTCCAACTTCTTCCGTAACTATTTCTTTTTCCGGATTTCTAACAGCAATAACAGCCCTTTTACCTATCATTAAAACTCCTTCAATTACAGCTTGACCACCAACTCTTTTTGCCATTAAATTTTCCTCCTTGCCACATTTCCAGCTATCAAAATCGGATC
>JAMOOR010000273.1 GCA_027065235.1 Thermotogaceae bacterium
TTTTTCAAAAATCCCAACTGTAAATATCGAATCGCTATGCAGAAATTGGAGGCTTGGTAAGGAAAAGCTTTACCAGCTGCTTCAAACTATGGAAGATATCGAGCTCATAAATATAGTTCGAAAAGCAAGAATTAAAAAACCGTACTCAAAAGGTGCAAAAATATTCTTCGCTGATCCGGTTATTTACAGTGTTCTTGAAGGAGAAACGGGCAACTTTCGTGAAGCATTCGTCGTTTTTGCTCTTAAGAATAAAGGCGAAGTACTCGCAGAGAAAGATGAAACAAAAGGAGACTTGATCTTCAATAGAATTCGATTAGAAGTTGGAGGGCCAAATAAAAAACCAAAACAGGCTGACTTTGTAATAAGAGACGATATCGACCTTCCAGTTAGAAACGCAATCCCTATGTGGATACTCGGGATGGGATGGTGAAGAATTGCAAGTGTGAACTCTCTGATTGTATATAAGCTTTCAAATCCTTTACTTCTTTTTCTCTGTACCAGAATCTCAACCCTTCACCGCCTGTGCTTCTCCTTTGAAGAAGTTCCAGCGGATGGTATCAGAGGAAAGCAAAGCCCCATTTCAAAATGAATTTTATCACCTGTCAGATTTTTGGGGAGCAATTCAGTGCGCTACACAAACTACATCCATTGTTTACTTTGCTTCGGTTTTTTCCAATATCTGTAATTCCCTCTTTATCATGTTGCGAATAAGATTTGTATACGGAATACCATATTTTTGAGCCAACTTTTTGATCTTTTTAAGATCGCTTTCGGGTAAGCGTAAAGATACGCTTTTCATAGGTGAGCGTCTCTTAAAGACAACGCCAACAGGAGTTAAATCCATTTCAGAGGTATCGTGGGTGTCCCAAAACTCTCTTTCCTCTTTGGTTATATCATCGTCCATTATATCCTTATGCATGCCCATTAAAATCACCTCCTTTCTTTATACTTGAATTTCTCATTTTTGGTCATATCTCGTGCTGTAACAATGCGGATGAATCCATCTTCAGGCATGGTAGTTACAATCACCAGATAACGACCGCTATCAGGGCATTGGCAATATATGATTAGTCGCTCTTCATTATTTCTGTAAGTTTTAAACACTTTTGGAGCGTTATCGAATATACAGCTTTCGACTTCATCTATATCGACGTTATGCCGTGCTATATGTTCTATTGCAGGTAATGTCCACCAAATTTCAAACGCTTCAATATTCATGTCTCATATCGTATCACATTTTGTAATTCTTTTTAATAGCTTCAAAAAGATCCCATAAAGTAAAAAATCAGACGAACTATTGATAAAAAGAACTGAGAAAAATGAGATTTTCCGCTGTTTTGTGGAAAGAAGATTTGGGGGTTTGGGAAGATGTAAAAGCTGATCAAGTCTTTTTATCAGCTATTGAGGTGTAAAAAATGGGATATAGCAGTGACGAGGTATAAAAGCGCTTAAGGAACTCTATCCAGCATACTCCGGCAAGCCGG
>JAMOOR010000274.1 GCA_027065235.1 Thermotogaceae bacterium
ACTTATAAAACGCATTTGGGAATGGAAAGAAGAAAAAGGCGGAAGAATTATCCAACAGCTTAAAACTTTAGGTGCATCTTGCGACTGGACCAAAGAACGTTTTACTATGGATGAAGGTCTTTCTGAGGCTGTTAAAGAAGTTTTTGTTCAATTATATGAAAAAGGACTTATTTATCGAGGTAAACGAATTATAAATTGGTGTCCTCGCTGTGTAACCGCTTTAGCTAATGATGAAGTAGAACACGAAGATGAGCATGGACATTTATGGAATATGCGATATCCATTATCAGATGGAAGTGGGTATCTTACTGTTGCTACAACCAGACCGGAAACAATGTTGGGCGATGTTGCTGTAGCTGTTAATCCTGATGATGAAAGATATAAAGATTTAGTTGGAAAAATGGTGAAATTACCTTTCACAGACAGAGAAATCCCTGTGATTGCCGATGATTATGTAGATAAAGATTTTGGTTCCGGCTGTGTAAAAATTACTCCTGCACATGATCCAAACGATTATGAAGTTGGAAAACGTCATAACTTGGAAGAAATTGTTGTAATGGATGAGCACGGAGTGATGAACGAATTGGCTGGTGAATTTGCAGGAATGAATAGGTTCTTAGCACGTGAGCGTTTGATTGAACGATTAAAGGAGATGGATCTTTTAGGAGAAATCGAACCACACGATCATGCTGTGGGTCACTGCTATAGATGTGGAACTGCAATTGAACCGTATCTTTCCGACCAATGGTTTGTAAAAATGAAACCTCTTGCTGAAAGAGCTATCGAAGTTGTAGAAAATGGCGAAATAGAGTTACAACCTAAGCGTTGGACAAAAGTTTATATGCATTGGATGAATAATATTCGCGACTGGTGTATTTCACGCCAAATTTGGTGGGGACACAGAATTCCTGCTTATTATTGTGAAGAATGCGGAGAATTGATTGTTGCTAAAGAGATGCCAACAAAATGTAAATGCGGATCAACAAAATTCCGTCAAGATGAAGATGTTCTTGATACTTGGTTCTCCAGTTGGTTATGGCCTTTCTCCACAATGGGCTGGCCTGAGCGTACAGAAGAATTGGAATATTTCCTTCCTACCAATTTATTAGTTACTGCACCCGGGATTATATATCTTTGGGTTGCAAGAATGATAATGGCTACTTTGCAATTCGAAAACAAAATCCCATTCAAAACTGTACTTTTACACGGAATGGTTCTTGATGAAACAGGAAGAAAGATGAGTAAATCACTTGGAAATTCTCCTGATCCGATTGATATTATTAATGAAGTTGGTGCAGATGCTCTTCGCTTTGGTATTATCTTCAATACACCGAAAGGACAAGACAGTTATTATTCTGATGCTATTTTGGAAAATGGAAGAAATTTCGGAAATAAAATCTGGAATGCTTACAGATTCATTATGATGAACGTAGAAAAAATCGAAGGCCTTCCCAATAAAGACGAATTAAAATTGGAACTTGCA
>JAMOOR010000275.1 GCA_027065235.1 Thermotogaceae bacterium
AAAATTCTAAGCGCCGTTGATGTTCCCATATACAACTTCAGAAGGAGGAAGGGAATACTTAAGCATGTTGTTATTAGACACGCTTTTTCGACGGATCAAACTATGGTGATATTTGTTACAAAAACAGAAGGATTCCCTCAGGCTAAAGTGTTAAAAAGGCTTCTTTTAAAAGAATTTCCGTGGATATATTCTGTAATACATGTTATGAATTCTAAAGATTCTGCGGTTTTAAGAGGCCCTTATAGAACTTTGCATGGTGAGGGCATCATAGTCGAAAAGTTTGACTGGGAAGAGTATCAGATCCCCCCAACAGCTTTCTTTCAAAGTAATTACTATATAGCTAAAAAACTTGCCAATTTTGTTTTCGAAGAAAGTGAACTTTCCGGCAGTGAAAAAGTTCTTGATCTTTACAGTGGTGTTGGACTGTTTTCTCTGCGGCTATCCAGCGCAGCAAAAAGAGTGGTTGGAGTTGAATCGAGCAGAGTTTCTTACAAAGCTGCCGTTTCAAATTCTCATATAAACGAAAGAAGAAACACTCAATTCGTAAATGCGGATGTTTTAGAGTTTTTGAAAGGAAGCGAAGATAACTTTGATATAGTTATAGTAGACCCTCCAAGATCGGGAATGGGGAAAGAAGTAGTTTCGGAGCTGTTAAAGATAAGCCCGAGAAAGGTGATATACATCTCCTGTGAACCATCAACTTTGGTAAGAGATGTGAAGATATTGACGGACGCTGGATACAGACTGGAAAGAGTAGTGCCTTTTGATATGTTTCCTCAAACCTTTCATGTGGAAACAGTCGCAATTATCTCAAAGGAATAGACTATTTATGCAGATAGTGGTATACATTAACAGTGTTATTATTCATGTTTTATGATACCTCCATGTAAGGATTTTTTTAGCGTAGATAGGAGGTTAAAGGAAAGTAACTGGTCATTATTCTCCCGTATAGCTGGGGTTCTAAATAGGTGTATACTTGATGAATTTGGAATGTTTGTATATAATATCTAAGGCTGTTGGGAGGTCGTCTAATTGGCAGGACAGCGGACTCTGGATCCGCCGGTGGAGGTTCGAGTCCTCCCCTCCCAGCCAGTGAGGGTGGCACGAAAGCCACCCTTTTCTTCTTTTTAAGGAGGTGCCACGTATGATTATAGGATATGTAACTGGAAGTGAAAGAACCTCTCCATATGAATTTTTCATAAGAATGAAAAGCGACTTGGGGAAATTACCAAATTACGTTCCAAGAGTGGGAGAAATCATTAGGGTTCCGTTTGAATATAAGAATCAGGGGAAAATTGTTATATATGGGGTTATAACCGAGGTAACATCGAGTTGGGATGGTTATCAGATGCCAGGTTTTGAAGAAAGACTTGTTATAGAGAAAAAAGCAAAGATGGCGTTAAGAACGTTCACAGCGAAAGCTATAACAACGAGGATTATCTCAGAAAAAAACAAATTCAACCCACCTGACGTTCCGCCAATTCCTGGAAGTCCCGTTTACTTAGCAGAAGGGGAAGAAATTGCGATAGGACTTTCCTTTGATGAAATAAAGGAAAAAGGCAAAGCATTACCCGTCGGAATACTTGATAATGGTTATCCTGCTTACGTTGATCTTGATTATATTCTTGGAGAAAACGGGGCTCACATCAACATTTCCGGGCAATCGGGAGTGGCTTCAAAAACCTCCTATATGACATTTCTTATGAGGTCGATTATTGATACTTTAAGAGGAAGAATTGAACCGATCTTCATTGTGTTCAATGTCAAAGGTCAAAGTTTAATGTTTTTAGATGAACCCAGCAGAAAGTGGCAAGATTCGTTGAACACAAGTCAAGGTAAAAGGTGGCTTGATATGTACAAAAAATTGGGTATAAATCCAAAACCTTTTGAAAACATAGAATTTTATGCTGTAAGGGAGAATACCGTTACGACGAAACCAAATTCACTTAGAAATTCTGCTAAGACATATTGGTGGAATACTAAAGAATTTTTTGAGAATGATTTATTTGAACTTATTTTTGACCCTGATGAGCTTTCAAGGAATAGTAACTTGATGCTCGCTGTAGTTACAGTTGAGGAATTCATATTGGAAAGATTGGAGAGAAAGAACTGGAAAAATGATAAAGAGGTTCCAAAAGATAGTTATGAGTTGGTAAGGTTGATTGCAAACAAAGAATCGGAATTGCATAGGAGACTTCAGGAGGAAGGGATTCATAGATCGACTATAAAGCTTCTTCAAAGAAGAGTCCAGCTTGCATCTAAAAGTGGGTTAGAACTTTTGTGGCATAGAGATGAAAACAGTTATAACAAGATAAATTGGAAGGTAAAAGGGAAGATAACTGTTGTTGATATATCTAGGCTCAGAACGAAAATGCAAGCGGTTGTTGTTGGTGCGTTGTTAAAGGATGTAGTAAGGGCAAAGGAGAAAGACGCAAGTTTCATTGATATACCCGTATTTATTTTAATAGACGAATTAAACAAATACTCGCCTAGGTCTGAAAGGAGCGAAATAGCTTCTATATTCAGGGATGTTTCAGAAAGAGGAAGGTCCTTCGGAATAATTCTCATGGGAGCGGAGCAAACCGCATCGGAAGTAGATTACAGAGTAGTGACCCAAGCTTCTACCACTGTAGTTGGAAGGCAAAAGTGGGTAGAATTACAAAAGAGTGAGTATGGACATCTTCTTCCAGAACAAAAGAGAAAAGCAGCTACTCTTGGGAAAGGTGAGATGATAATCGATCAACCGTTTTTAAGGGTTCCAATAAAGATAAGTTTTCCATTCCCAGCATGGGTTTTGAGTGAAAAAGATAGAGGAATTAGTGATAGGGAGATAGACATGCTCTACGAGGTGTAAGAGTAAGGAAGGGGCGGTGCAGCTCGCCCCTTTCTTATGATTCTCTTAACAGACTTAATAAGGCTTTTGCAGCTATTTTTGGTCCTTTCTCTTCCATTCCAAAAACTCCCAGTTGCGTGTAAAGTTCACCCACGAACACCTTATCACTAAAAAGCTTTTTGAAAAATTTCTCCACTATCTTTTCGTGAATTTCTCTTTTCTGGACTGCACCGAAAGGATTAGCGAAGTAGCTAGTAGTTAATCCTTTCTCATGAGTTGTAGATTTTGCCATTCTTTTTCCTTCAGAAAATACCTTGACTGCTTCCTCAATGGTGTTGAACTTTTTCACCGCTGGTTCATCATCTTCTAGTTCTTTATAATTGTTGGCGTAAAGAAGATAATCTACTTTCCAAGGTGTTATTATTACGTCATAGTTTCCAAATGGGACAATTACTCTGGAATTTACCGCACCCGGATTTATGAATATGCTTCTATCCATGGTGGCGTATGCATACTCTTTCGGTAGGTCGTCAAGACGGACAAAGGCACCTATCTCCGTTCCGTAAGCAACCACTTTGCCGTTTTCTATAACCAAGGTTGCCATATCATCAGCAATCATCTCAATTTTTTTAACGTAGCTGTCTTTCAGTCTAACCAATGCTTCCAAAGTTTCTGATTTTCCAGCACCGCTGTCACCAACGAGAGCGATAATCTTTGATTTTCCATTGTCAAAGGTTATCTTAGCTACAGCTCCATGGAGCGGTAGATTCCCATTTTCTATCTGAATTAAATTGTGGAGGGTTAAAATCATTTTCTTCATGTATCCAAAGTAGTCATTTTCCTTTAAAGCAGGTATAAGACCTGCATATATATTGTATTTCGTATCGTAATAGGCTACTCCATTTTTCTCATCATCCTTCACGAATTTTTCAGAAATTCCAAAAAATACAACAGCGTCAGGAAAATCTTCAAATTCTTCGAAGTCACCTAATTTAAAGAGATTTAAAAGTCCTGAAAGATGCGCCAAGAACTCTTTTTGGGTATAGATGAGCATTTTGAGCTTTCCAACTTTTATTGGTATTCCAAGCCAATAACCATTCAATTTTAATTTATCAATGACATCACCCTTTTTTACAGGAAAAACTCCTTTTCTTTTATTTGTCCATGTTTCAAATACCACAGGTGGGTAAAGAACTCCACCCCAAACAGACGGAACATTGAACCCAAGTTTTTTCGAAATCTCCAGTTTATCAACCAGAAAGGCTGCTTGAACACCACTGGGAAGCTGCCGCAAAACTTTACCAACACTGTTGTTTATATGGAATAAAAGTTCTCTGTATGTAGAGCGGACTAGCGATGCAAAGTTATCCCCAGCTTTTGCAAGCTTGTATTCATAGTAGAGTCTTTTAACACTGTTTTCATAAGGAAGCTTTATAACCATGAACCTGTGTCTCTCTCTCCAGAAATTGTAAAGTTTTTCGACAAATTCAGCAGCAGCGTCTCTGTTGTAGTCCAACGATTCAGGAATTGTGAGTACTAAAGATAAGAATGTAGTTACGATGCTTTCTGAGCTTTTTGAACTTTCATCATGACAATAGTTGGAGGTTAAATCATCAATTTCTTTGAGAAATTTTGAGATTTTTGTGTCGTTTTCGTATTCGAGTATCAATTCCTTTACCAGCTCTTTGAATGTTTCTGATTTTAAAATTTGAGAAGGTGCGATATATTCAATAGAGCCATCTACAACGACGCTTCTTGATTCAATAACAATCTCCCCCTTTCTTAAGACTTTAGGAATATTATTATGAATTTTTAAAAATGTAAATGATATAGATACAATGTTATTTGAAACAAGTAAATTTTATGCTATAATACCACAAACATTTTTGGTGTAATATTGGGAGGGAGACGTTCACAAATCTTTCGGGGGTGATAGTGAATGGGGTTCAGTCCAGGTAGCTTTTTCTTGCAAAATCTGTTCAACGCGATCATGCTTGGTGGACTATATGCATTGATCGCGGTTGGATACACTATGGTATATGGTATCTTGAGATTGATCAACTTTGCCCACGGTGATATCATGATGATGGGCGTCTATTTTGCTTTCTATGCAGCAACTATACTTTCCTTAAGTCCTATCCCCGCAGCAGTTGTAGCTGTACTAGGAGCGGCCGGACTTGGTTTCTTAATCGATAGGATAGCGTATAAACCTTTGAGAAATGCTCCAAGAATATCCGCACTTATCACCGCAATTGCTATGTCGTTTTTCCTTGAAAGTTTTGCAGTAGTTGTTTTTGGCGCAATTCCAAAGTCGTTTCTTTCCGTATTCAAGGACAGAACTATACTTAACAAGGTTCTTACCATCGGAGGGGCAAGGATACCTCTTTTAACATTCTTAGTCATTGTACTTACGGCGGGTATATTCGCCGTTGTGTTCTGGATAGTTTACAAGACAAAGATAGGAATGGCTATGAGAGCCATTTCGATGGATATACCAACCACATCCCTTATGGGAATAAATGTTGATATGGTTATAGGTTTCACTTTTGCTCTCGGTTCAGCTCTAGCCGCTGCAAGTGGCATAATGTGGGCAATGAGGTATCCCAACGTATACCCCTACATGGGATTCATGCCAGGAATGAAAGCCTTCATTGCGGCAGTCGTAGGTGGAATAGGTTCTATACCTGGTGCTATTGTTGGAGGTCTTATCCTCGGAGCTATAGAAATATTTGCGGTTGCGTACTTTCCAGATTTGTCAGGATACAGAGACGCATTTTCCTTCATAATACTCATTGTCATTCTTCTCATAAAGCCATCTGGAATATTAGGTAAAAAAGCCATAGAGAAGGTGTGAGAGCATGGTGGAGAAGAGGCTAAAAACATCAACAAAAGTTTGGCTCACCATTATCTTTATAATTTTCATGGGTTTTCTTTTATGGATAGCTGATAGAACTTTTGATGATTACAAATTAAGAGTTTTGCGGCTTATTGCAATATATGGAATAATGGCGGTGAGTCTGAACCTCATAAATGGAATAACTGGTGTCTTCTCTTTGGGACATGCAGGATTTATCCTTATAGGAGCTTACACCGCGTCACTCCTTACGTTGACACCAGAACAGAAGGCAATGTCGTTTTTGTTTGGAATACAACCGTGGATTGAAAAACTTCACACAGATTTCTTTACAGCAACAATAGCTGGTGGAGCTATGGCGGCGTTCTTCGCGTTTCTGATAGGATGGCCTGTTTTGAAACTTTACGGTGATTACCTTGCCATTGCTTCATTGGGATTTGCAGAGGTTGTTAGGATTTGGGCGAACAACGCAATGACAATAACAAACGGTCCTCTAGGGCTTAAAGCTATACCAGAGTACTCCAATACATGGTGGGTTTATGGATGGTTGTTATTTACAGTAGCTTTTATATCAAGCTTGGTATATAGTTCTTATGGTAGGGCACTAAAAGCTATAAGGGAAGATGAAATAGCTGCAAGAGCTATGGGAATAAATGTGTTCAAACACCAGCTCCTTGCTTTTGTAGTTGGAGCGTTCTTTGCAGGAGTTTCAGGATCGCTCTATGCACATTGGCTTACGACAATTGATCCAAGGCTTACAACGATGGGGCCAATGCTCACCTTTTATATATTAATAATGATAGTTCTTGGCGGACTTGGAAGTATAACTGGCTCTTTGATAGGTGCAGCAATCTTTGCAATACTCTTTGAATGGCTTAGGAACTTGGAGCAGCCATTTACATTCTTTGGAATTCATGTTCCTGGAATACCAGGGATGAGAATATTGGTTGTTTCGGTGATATTTATACTTGTTATGATCTTCTGGCAGAGGGGAATCATGGGAAGAGAAGAGCTTACTTGGGAAAACCTTTACAGATGGTTCTCAAAGTTAAAGCGGGAAGGTGAAAAGTCATGACAGAAGTCGCTAGAAAACCACAGGAAGAAGTTAAAACGAGCGAAGAATTTCTTCTTAAACTTGATCACGTGACAATGCAATTTGGAGGATTGATCGCAGTTAATGATTTCGATAATGGAGTTAAAAAATATGAGCTTTTGGGACTTATAGGTCCTAACGGTGCTGGAAAAACGACGGTGTTCAATGTTGTAACCGGCATATACTATCCAACGAAGGGAAGGGTAATATTTGATGGAATAGATATTACTCCGCTTAAACCACATCAAATAACGCACCTTGGTATTGCAAGGACATTCCAGAATATAAAGCTTTTTTACGACTTGACAGTTCTTGATAATGTTTTAGTTGCACAGCACCATGAACTTTCAAATCCCGATGCTGATAGGATATTGAAAAAGCATGGCAAACCGCCAAAGAATACTAAAAAATTTTGGTTCTGGAGAGCGGTATCGAAGCTTGGATATATAAAAAAGGAAAAGGAGATGGTTGAAAGAGCAAAAGAACTTATAGAAAGGGTAGGCCTATCGCATGTTATGTATGAAAAAGCTTCTGCGCTCCCATATGGAGAGCAAAGAAAGTTAGAGATTGCAAGAGCCTTGGCTACAAAGCCAAAATTGCTTCTTCTTGACGAACCTGCCGCAGGAATGAACCCAAAAGAATCAGAAGATCTAATGGAGTTCATTAAAAGACTCAAGAACGAATTTAAAGTCACTATATTCCTTATAGAACATGATATGAAAGTCGTTATGGGAATATGTGAAAGAATAATAGTTATGGACTATGGAAAGATCATAGCAGAAGGCACACCAGAAGAAATCCAGAGTAATCCAAGGGTTATTGAGGCTTACCTTGGAAAGGAGTGGAAAAATGTCTGAAGAAATAGTTCTTAATATAGAGAATTTGCACGTTTACTATGGAGCTATCCATGCTATAAAGGGAATTTCCGTTAAGGTTCCAAAAGGAAAGATAATAACTTTGATAGGCGCAAACGGTGCGGGTAAGACAACAACGTTGTCTACGATAGCGGGTCTTGTGAAGGCGAAAAGTGGAAAAATAACTTACAACGGTGTAGATATAACCAACAAGCCTGCTCACACCATAAACAGGATGGGAATAGCGCTTGTCCCAGAGGGGAGAAGAATATTTCCTGAATTAACGGTTTATGAGAACTTAATGATGGGAGCTTTCAATAGAAAGGATAAAGAAGGCATTAAACAAGATCTTGAATGGGTTTTCGAACTCTTTCCGAGGCTTAAAGAAAGGCTATCCCAGCTTGGTGGTACACTCTCTGGAGGAGAACAACAGATGCTTGCAATAAGTAGAGCTTTGATGAGCAGGCCTAAACTTTTGATGATGGATGAGCCTTCCTTGGGATTGGCACCAATACTTGTTGAAGAGGTTTTTGAGGTCATAAAGAAAATAAACGAAGAAGGAACTACCATACTTCTTGTTGAACAAAACGCCTTTGGAGCTCTTAAGATATCACACTATGGATACGTTCTTGAGACAGGAAGTATAGTTCTTGAAGGTCCGTCGGAAGAGCTTCTTGCCAACGAAATGGTTAAGAAAGCATATCTTGGTATGGGATAAGGGGGTGGAAATGTGCTTGTAAAAGATGTTATGACGAAAAAGGTTATTACAATTACTCCAGAGACCAGCTTTTCTGAGGCTATGAACATCTTGAGAATGAATAAGATTAGGAGACTTCCAGTTGTAAAAGATGGAAAGATAGTTGGTATAGTGACAGAAAAAGATTTACTTAGAGCCTCTCCGTCATCGGCAACTACTCTTGATATATGGGAATTGAATTATCTTCTAAACAAACTCAAAGTTGAGGAGATCATGACAAAGGATGTAAAAACGGTGAAGGAAGATGAGCCTCTCGAAGATGCGGCGTACATAATGTCCAAAAACAAAATAGGAGCTCTTCCGGTTATTAATGAGGAAGGAGAACTTGTTGGAATTATTACAGAAACGGACATATTCAAGACGTTTGTAAAGATGCTTGGGGCAGGAAGAAAGGGTATAAGATACACCTTTGAGGCGGAAGATGAACCAGGAGTTATATACAACATCTCAAAATACGCTACAGATGCCGGCGCAAATATCATAGCCATATCGAGCTATCCTCTTGATAATGGAAAGTACATCGTTGTTGTGAAGATAGAAAATGTTGATCATAACAAGTTCCTTGAGTATTTGAAAAATTGTAAGAAGGCAAAACTTCTTTACTTCAATGAGTAAATAATATAAAATAACTGTCAAATTCTTTTGTAGGGAGGTGGTGGCAGTATGAGGAAACTTCTTTTGGTGGCTTTTGTGGTTCTTTCTCTGGTGGCATTTGCAGCAACTCTTAAGATTGGTGTTGTTCTTCCAATGACTGGAGGTATTTCTGCATTTGGTCAGATGACCTGGGAGGGTGTCCAACTTGCTCACCAGCTTAAACCAACCGCAGCTGGAAACGAGATAAAGCTTGTGCTTCTTGACAACAGAAGCGAAAAGACGGAAGCTGCTAACGCAGTTGCAAGGGCTATAGATAAAGAGCAAGTTGTAGCTATTCTTGGTCAGGTTGCTTCTTCTCACTCTCTTGCAGGTGGAGCAGTAGCGGAGGAAAAGCACGTTCCAATGCTTTCTCCATCTTCAACTAATCCGCTTGTTACTCAGGGTAAAAAGTACGTTTCCAGGGCATGTTTCATTGATCCATTCCAGGGTGGAGCAGCAGCGGTTTTCGCATACAAAAAACTTGGTGTTAGAAGTGTTGTTGTATTTACAGACGTTGAGCAGGACTACTCCGTTGGTCTTACCAACTTCTTTATGAAAGCCTTCAGGAAACTTGGTGGTAAAGTGAAACAAGTTTTCTACAAAACAGGAGACCAGGATTTCACCGCTCAGGTTTCTATAGCCCTTAGGTACCATCCAGATGCTATCTACATCACGGGATACTATCCAGAAGCAGCCCTTATCTCTAGACAGGCAAGACAGCTCGGATTCCAAGGATACATTATGGGTGGAGATGGACTTGAAGCACCAGAACTTATAAAGATAGGTGGAGAAGCTGTTGATGGCATTTACTTCACCACACACTTCAATGCAAGAGGTGCTGCAACAGAAATGTCTAAGAAATTTGTTAAGATGTACGAGGAAAAATATGGAAAAGCTCCTTCCGCGCTAGGAGCGCTTGGATTTGATGCATACTTAATTATTGCTGAAGCTCTTGAAAGGGTTCTTTCCAAGAATCCAAGTCTTGTTAACGATCTCCAAGGCCTCAGAGACGCACTTGCAAAAGAAATTAGAAATACAAAGAACTTTGAGGGAGCTTCAGGATTCATTACCATTGATGAAAACGGTAACGCAATCAAATCAGTCGTGGTTGATGTTGTTAAGGTAAACGCTCCAGCGGGACAACAATTTGACTTCGCAGGAATAGTCAATCCAGACGAGATTCCACGGTAATTTACAAGAAATAAGGGGGCGTTGAAGCCCCCTTTTTTTATTTACTTTCTTTCATCAATACTAGTGTTCTTATGTGTTCCCTCTCTTCATCAATTATCGCATCTATCAGCTTTCTTGTTTTTTCATCTCTTAGCCATGCTTTAAGTTCCGTGTAAAAGATAATTGATTCCTTTTCCATCACTATAGAATATTCAACGATATCCTCAAAACTTTTGCCTTCCACCCATTTCATCATGTCTTCAATTTTAGGAAAAACTCTACCCTCTGTATAGTTTTTAAGATATAACAATGCTTCATCACTATCAATATAGATATCATCTTCAAATTTCTCTGCAAGGCATCTGAACCTTGCAGCATGCTTCTCTTCTTCTTTTGCCATCTTTTCAAAGAATTCTTTATATTTCTCATTTTTAACTTTCTTTGCAAGGGTTTCGTAGAACTTCTTTCCCTCTTCTTCTATGTTTAATGCGGTTTCTAAAAGCTCTCTTACCGTCATATTCTAATCACCCCTTACCATTATCACCTTGATTCAAATTTTAACATAAAATACTACAAAAATTGAAATCTTTTTGTAAAAATTACGCAAGCCTTATTGGCATGACTATGTAGAAATATTCTTCTCTTTCTAGACCTTTTATCTTAAGCGGAGCCGTTGAATTCACGAAATAGAGCTCTATTTCTTCCGTATCTATCTTTCTGAAGGCTTCTTGTAAGAATTTAGGATTAAACGCTGCCTCTATGGCTTCTCCTTCAAAATCGGCTTCAAGTTCTTCCCTCGCTTCCCCGTAATCAGGGCTTCTACTCGTTAAAACGACTACTTCTTCTGAAGCTTCTATCTTAACAGCGTCACTTCCCTTCTTAGCAATTATCATAGTTCTTTTTAGCGCATCCAAAGCATCTGTTTTTGATAAAACAATCTTTGTGTTGTACTCAATTGGAAGAACCCTTCTATAATCGGGAAAATCTGCATCAACAACCCTCATTGTAACTTGCACATCTCCGGCTTCTACGGAAAATCTTTTGCCATCATATCTCAATTTGACGGATGGTTCACTTGTGTTGTTAATTACGTTTTGAAGCTCCTTCATACTCTTTAGGGAGATGAGAAAACTCATTCCAAGGGTTGATTCAAGATCTTGATCTATCAAAGCTAGCCTGAAACCATCAGATGCAACTAACCTCAAACCAGTTTCGGTAAACTCCCAATAAACCCCATTTAGATTTTTCATGAATTCATCGGTTGCAGCGGCATATATGACTTTATCTATCATGTCGTCAAGGATTGAGGTGTCTATTTCTACAAAAGCGTCGGTTTCCGCAAAGGAGAATTCTGGGAATTCCCCTGGATCCATTGTAGATAAAGAAAAACTGGATTTACCAGAATTTATGTGAAGAACATCCTCATCGTATTCTAAAACAACCACATCGTTTGATAAACTCTTGACTATATCCATAAACGTTGAAGCATCTATCACAAACTTTCCCTCTCCTTCCACCTCGTCAACTTGGAGAGATGCTCTCACTCCTGTTTCCATGTCAGTTGCATTCACAAAAACGCCATCGGGTGAAACTTCAAACAAAAAACCTGCCAATACGGGCTTTACGCTCTTTTTTGCGACAGCTTTTGAGGCCATAACTATTTTGTCCTCTAGTTCACCTTGATTTACAACGATTCTCACTTAAATCCCCCCTTATCTGGATCATACACTTTCCCTGTTTTATTTTACAACAAAAGCCCCCTTTCGGGGGCTTTTTACATCATGCAATTTTTATGAACAATTATTTACCGATATCAGAGCATGTTTGCAACTTTTTCGAGAAGGTCCACTACCCTGTTGCTGTATCCAGCTTCATTGTCATACCAAGAGAATACCTTTACAAGTTTTCCTTCAACTTTTGTAAGTGTAGCGTCAAATATTCCGGAGAATGGAGTACCAACTATATCAGAAGATACTATTAACTCTTCGTTGTATCCAAGTATTCCTTTAAGATAGGTTTCAGAGGCTTCTTTCATTGCATCGTTAATTTCTTCAGCCGTTACCTCCTTTTCAAGAACTGCAGAAAAGTCAGAAATGGAACCGTCAGAAGTCGGAACCCTTATCGCCATACCGTCAAGCTTTCCTTGAAGTTCTGGAATAACCTTGGTGACAGCTACAGCTGCACCGGTTGTAGTGGGAATTATATTAACAGCTGCCGCCCTTGCCCTTCTAAGGTCTTTATGTGGCAAGTCAAGAATCCTTTGGTCGTTTGTGTAGGAATGAACAGTCGTTAAAAGCCCACTGACTATTCCAAATTTGTCGTGAAGAACCTTCACAACAGGTGCAATTGAATTTGTTGTACAAGAGGCGTTGGATACAACTATATGTTCCGGTTTTAGCCAATCATCATTTACACCCAAGACTATCGTTACTGAATCATCGGTTGGCTCACCTTTAAATGGAGCTGTAACTATAACTTTCTTTGCACCAGCTTTTATATGCTTTTTAGCCTTTGCCGGATCTCTGAAAACTCCTGTTGATTCGATTATTATATCGACTCCTAGATCTTTCCATGGAAGTTGTTCAGGATCTTTTTCCGCATAAACCTTTATAAATTTTCCATCAACTTCAATGCCATCATCTCTGCTTTTAACTTCACCTTTGAACTTACCATGAACGGAATCGTATTTTAAAAGGTGAGCCAATGTTTTTGGGTCAGTCAAGTCGTTTATGGCAACTATTTCGATGTCAGAAAGCTTTCCTTCCTTTTGTCTTTCATGAATTATTCTAAATACAACTCTTCCGATTCTTCCAAAACCGTTAATCGCTACCTTTGCCATACTGTAGCACCTCCTTTTTAAAATGGTAGATTTCCCGAACCACCCAATCCTATTGATGCTAATCCGCTTTCCATTATTTCCTTTCTCTTCTTATTTACTTCTTGCAGGGCCTCATTTATAGCTGCTATTAGTAAATCGTTAAACATTTCACGATCCTCTAAGATATCTGTATCGTATTCTAAACCAATCAAGCGATAATCACAAGCCATTTTAACTTTAATGGCGCCACCACCTGCGGTTACTTCGACTACTTCTTCTCCATATTTACTTTCTATCTCTTCCATTTTCTTTTGAAATTCTTCTTGCATCTTTGCTAAATTTTTTAATCCTCCACCACCCTTTCTCAAACTCTTTCCACCTATCCCTTTGATCTTTTTCAAGACTCCTCCCCCTCTCCATCAAAGAGTGTCATTAATTTTTTCTTGATCTTTTTAGTTCTTTGTGTTTCCTCTTTTGATTCAACTTCTATCATATAATCTTTTCCATGAACCTTCTTAAAAGCGTCTTCCGCTTCAAAAATCTTTTGTTTTAATACCTCATAGTGGACCTTCTTTTCATTTGAGAAGATCACCTTTATTTTGTTTCCTTCTATATGTATTTCATCAGCCATAGAAAGAGCTACATATATAGAAAGATCCCCTTCCTCTTTGAGATATTCTATAACTTTGTCAACTTCTTTTGGAATCCCTCTCGCTTCTACATTTACTTTCTGCATTTCTACCTTAGCGATATCAAACCGTTCTTCTTTCTCTATCTTTTCCTGCTTAACTTCGCTTTTTACAGTTTTTTTCGTATCTTTCTCCGATGATTTTAAGGAAGGATTCAAATTCTTGCACATAGAGATGCTAGCTGTTTTAAGATAAAGCTTTTTATTTTCAAAAAACCTCAAATCTTTTAATATAGTAAGAAATTCTTTTGATAAACCTATATACTCGTACCTTCCAGAAGAAATTTCCTCTAAAAGATAATCTATTGTTTCTTGAACCAACACGCTCAAATCCTTTCCCGATCTATAAACTTCCTCAATAACGTTAACTATTTCATTCACGTCACTGGAAACTAAGGCATCTATGTATCTTTTCACAGTCTCGATTCCAACAAGTCCCAACGCTTCTTCCACATCTTTTAGGCTTATCTCACTACCTGCAAACTTCCAAGTTTGTTCGAGCATCGTTAGGGCATCTCTCATACCACCCATGGATCTTTTTGCTATAAACTTCAGTGCATCATCGCTGGCGTTTATTCCTTCCTTTTCAGCTATCTCTTTTAGCCTTTTGTATATCAGGTCCTCGCTTAGATTTCTGAATTCAAGGACTTGACAACGGGAAATGATTGTAGGTGGAACTTTTTCCAAATTGGTTGTTGCCAGAACGAATACAACATGCTCTGGAGGCTCTTCCAAAGTTTTAAGCAACGCATTAAAAGCCTCTTTCGTGAGCATATGAACCTCATCTATTATGTAGACCTTTACTTTACCTTCAATCGGCCTGAAAGATGCTGCTTCTCTCAATTTTCTGATTTCATCAATTCCTCTGTTGGAAGCTGCATCGAGTTCGATAATATCCATGAACGTTCCTTCATCTATAGCTTTACAAGCATAACATTTACCACATGGTTCCGCTCCTTGACGATTTTCGCAATTCAAAGCCTTTGCCAGTATTCTAGCTGTTGTTGTTTTTCCCGTTCCTCTTGGCCCAGCGAATATGTAGGCGTGAGAAACTTTCTCCTCTTCTATGGCTCTTATTAAAACTCTCTTTACATGATCCTGTCCAACAAGCTCACTAAACCTCTTTGGCCTATATTTTCTGTATAAGGATTCCATAGGCTCACTTCCTTTATAATTATCTGGTAAAATACACATAGTTTATTATACCAGCAGAAATAGGAGTGGGAAATGTGAAGAAAACGATTATATTTATACTTGTCACCGCCCAACTTATTGCTGTGGCAAATAGTGAAGTGTTTTTTGGCGGTAAGTTTATCATATACTATAATGAGGATTACTACTCTTACGAGTGGTTGAAAGAGTATGTAACCAACCTCAGGGCACTTCATGGGCTGAAGACGGAAGAAAGGTACGTACTTGATCTTAAAAGAGCTATCGATAGAGCATCTGCAGAAACAGGGCTGGATCCACTTTTAATTGTTTCCGTTATAACAGTTGAAACGGAATTCAGGAATGTTATTGGAATGGCTGGAGAGCTTGGACTTATGCAAATAAAACCGGAAACAGCAGAATTCGTTGCTCGAGTGTATAACCTTCCTACCCCTAAAAACGGTTGGAAGGTCCTATTTTGGGATTACGAATTGAATATCCTTTATGGCTCCTACTACCTCAAATACCTCTTGAATAGATATAAAGATCTTTCCAAAGCTCTTGAATACTACAATGGAAGTAAATGGAGAAAAGAATATGCAAGGAAGATTATGGAGCTTTACGAAGAACTGAAGTCCGGAAGCTGAACATTTTTCAACAATTCTTCACTATGTACATTGAAAAGGGCTCCTTTAGGTGACTCATTATAAAATGGTCTTCGGCAGTTTGGGCAGCCTTGGGTTAGAAAAGCTCTTTTTATATAAAGCTCATCAAAGTTAGAAAGATTTATTTCAAAGTCAACGATTTCACCATTTTCATTGAATTTAATCATGCTGAATTCAATCGCTCCTTCCTTTAGAAGAAAGTGGGCAAGTTGGATTTTCCTATACGAAGTAAGGGATGGTCTTTCGTGGTTTTCGAGCTTTGTACCTTTAATAGGAGTAAATGCAAAGAGTGCTATGGTTATCTTTCTTTTTAAAAGCCAATCTATAAGAGTTACAATATCTTTTTCTGTTTCTCCAAGCCCAACTATCAGGTGGGTTGTAATCTTTCCAGGATATTTTGAGGAAGATTCTTCCAAAAGTTCTAATACTTTCTTTAGACTTCCACCTCGAATTTTTCTATGTAGCTCTTCTGTAGCAGCGTCTATGGATATTCCAACCATGTCTGCACCATTTTCAAAATACATTTTAACCTCTTCAAAACTAGTGGCTCTAACAGAAACAGATATAGGTTTTCCATGAAATGTATTTAAAGCTTTGACAACATCCTTTTTGTATCCTGGATAGGAAACCACCTGAAGACAAATTCTTTTTATATATGGACTCTTTGCAGCTCTGTTAGCTGCTTCAGAAAGATTTATCTCTTTCCAAATAACCCTGGATAGGAACTTGTTGGGGGTTTTTGCACTTCTAGCGTGAGAACAAAACCAACAATTAAAAACGCATTTTCCATCAAGCATAAAAAACGCTGTTTGTTGCCCCTCTACGATCCTCTCATTGTAGCCAAGCAAAGCCAATGTGCCATAAGACGCTCTAAGAACCATTTATTCACCTTCTTGCAATTTTATTATTAGATTTTCTTCAGAGAAGTTAATCTTCTGGCCATTGATTGTTTCTGGGGGTTTTCTGCCTGAAAGATATATCTGTAGCGCACTTTCCATGTTTAGCTTTCTTAGATAGCTGTTTTTTATCCTAGTATAGTTTCTAATAATGGAATCTATTCCAGAAAATGCAATATAAAATATTAGACCAGAGAGAAACAGTACCACTAATGTTTCAATCATTCCCTGTGCTATTCTTTTCATGACCCTGTATAAGCTTTTACCATAATTCTATCTTGTTTTTCATCAATCACTAAAACTGCTTTGTTTATAGGTTTGCTTATCGAAATCTTTCTTTGAAACATCATGACCTCTACACCGGGATGAATAACTTTCCTTGCAATCACCTTGGCGGTTTTTTTCGCATTACTGTATTCTCGTCTTATTTTGAATAGTTCTCTTTTGTTTTGATCTAACATGTTCTTTAGATACATTATAGTTTGACTAACTTTTTTATAGGTTTCTTCCTTATCTTCTGGTAGCTTACCTCTAATGTCTTTCAGCTTCTTTAAATCCCTTAATATAGAGAATAATTTATTGAGATTTTCTTCGTCCAAAGTTATTTGAGTAGTTAAGAGACGTTCCTTTTCTCTAACTTCTGGATCTATACCTATTTCGATTACAGTTCTCACACCCAAAGAAGATCCTATTTCTTCGGCTTCCACTAAGTTTGATGTTAACGTTACTCCTCCAACTAATACTCCTCTTTTTCCTTTAAGTATAACTTTTTCTCTAGCCTTTATATTGCTGTTGGTTATTGGACCTTCGACCTCAATGGATCTTCCGGCTTCTACATGAGCGTTTTCTAAAAATTTTGCTTTGATGTTGTACTTCGCTCTTATCATTCCTTTTTCTTGTCCTTTGACTCCCGTAAGTTCTATAGAACCCTCGAAGGAAATAACCGTTGCCGCTTCTACTATTCCCTTTATTGTTATATCTTTCTTTGCTTTAACCACGAAACCAGGCTTTACATCACCATTTATCTCAACAAACCCAGGAAAATTTATATTTCCAGTTGAATAGTCCACGTCACCTTTAATTATCAGTACATCATCTATATATACCTCATCGTTTTTAACGACAAGCATTCCTTCTTTTTCAGCCACAAGAGTTCCATCCTGTTTAATTGCTATCCCTGCTCCTATCTTGACCGGTGCGGGTTTCCCTGGATTTGGTTTTACAGGATCACCAAAAATATCCATTCCTGGTATTCCTGGCGATGGCCTAGTAAGTTTACCAATCACATCGCCTTTTTTAACAATTCTTCTACTTTTCTTTGCGGCCATCTCTCTAAAATCAACTTTTCCTTTTTCTTTATTTTTTGTTAAGTTTTCTTGATAGATTTCCAACTTTCCATCATCGCCCTCAATGGGTCTTTTACCAACAGCCACAACATAAGGCCTGTCAAACTCTGGCTTTTCAACAAGTTTTTTAATGTTTTCATATAATATTCCATATCTTACACCAGATTCTTTCAAAGCTTTTAATATATCTTCTGGTGTTAGATAGTAATTTATTCCATCGTCTCTTAAGATAATAGAAGCCATCATTTTATCAGGTGAAATTTTTATTTCATATTTCACAACTCAGTTCACCTCTGATACATACTTTTCCATTTCTTCCAAAGCAATCCGAGCTATCATTTGTTTTCTTCTTTTTTTATCTTTTATTCCAATATCCGGAAAAATGCCGAAGTTTACATACATGGGTTTCAGTTTACCTAAAGCTCCCTTTGATATGTAATGTATGAGGGAACCAAGCATAGTTTTTCTAGGAAGTGGAACGGGTTCTTCCCCATTAACTATTCTTTTTATTGTGTATCCTACATATAGACCTGTTGCCGCTGATTCAAGATATCCTTCAACCCCAGTTATTTGGCCAGCGAAAACGATTCTCTTATCCTTCTTTAAACGAAGAAACTCATCAAGAGTTTCCCTTGAATTTACATATATATTCCTGTGCATAACACCATATCTTACAAATTCTGCATTTCTCAAACATGGTATCAATCTAAACACCCTTTTTTGCTCTCCCCATCTAAGCCTTGTTTGAAAGCCCACGATATTATACAACGTACCTTCTATATTATCCTGCCTCAGTTGGACGACTGCATAGGGCTCCTGGCCAGTTTTTGGATCGATCAAGCCCTTAGGCTTTAAGGGACCATAAAGCAGAGCCTCCTTCCCACTCTTGGCAATATCTTCAACGGGTCTGCATCTATCGAATAAATATTTTTTATCGAAATCTTCTATGGGGATGGTTTCTGCTTTCGTTAGCTCTTCCCAAAATGCCTCATATTCTTCTTTCGTCATAGGGCAATTTATGTAATCACCACTTCCAATACCATATCTATCTCCTATAAAGGCTTTATCCATATCGATGCTTTCTTTAGTAACGATAGGGGCTACTGCATCGAAGAAATGGAAGAAATCTTCTCCGAGAATATGAGTAAGATAGTTCGATAATGAAACTGAAGTAGCTGGCCCCGTTGCTACGACCCATATTTCATTCTCTTGGGGAACTATTTCTGTAATCTCTTTTCTTATTAAAGCAACACCAGCTCCCAGAACTTTGTTTGTCACGCAATCGGAGAATTTGTCTCTGTCCACAGCCAAAGCTTTTCCTGCAGGAACTCTTGTCTTATAAGCACAATCGAGCACTACAGAACCCATTATCTCCATCTCTTTTTTCAATATTCCTTCCGCATTGGAAAGGTCCACAGATTTAAAGGAATTGCTACATACAAGTTCAGCAAGTCCACCTGTACGGTGGACTTCTGTCATTTTTTCCGGCCTCATTTCATACAGATTAACTTTTATCCCATGTTTTGCCAAAAGATAACTGACTTCAGATCCTGCAAGACCACCACCAACTACATTTACTATCAGAACTTTTCACTCCTTATCTGGAATGTTAAATTTTCTTTTTAAATGAAGCAGGTTTCCTTTTGAAGGGATATCTTGCCATTCCATAATATCAAAGACTTTTCTTATGATATAAACTCCTAATCCTCCTTCTCTCAATTCTTCCAAAGGCCTTGGTTTTACCTTGGATGGATCTACCTTTTCACCGAAGTCTCTTATAAGAACTTCCAGGGTGTTATCTTCATGCCAAATTAACGTAAGAATAATGGCTTCGTCTTCCTTTTCTTTATAAGTGTGTTCTATAACGTTGGCAACTGCCTCATCAAGAGCAAGTTCCGTATCAAATATATCTTGTTCAAATACTCCTTTTATCAGGAGAAAGTTCCTTACAACGGCTCTAACGATTCTTACATTTGCCCTTTTGGAAAGAAAGGAAAGAGTTATTATATCTTTCATTAACTATTACCTCCTTCACTACTTTACAGCACTTACCAATACCACAACGGATCTTTCCATAACTTTGTATTTTTTCCCTTCAACCTTTTTAGGAATCGTCAGAAAATCTCCATTTTCAAAGTAAGTGTCTATTACCCTATACCAATTCTTCCCCGATGGAGGTTTAGGAAGTTCAAATATTAGTGGTTCTATCCATTCATTCATTGCTACGTATATATCAACATCACAAGATTCTGTATCCATGCAATCTTTTCCGCTTATCATGAATGCCAATGAACGAGAATAGTAACCAAAATCCGGATTATATGGTTTTACGCCATGCCAACTTATATCTGGTATACCATCTCCCGTAAAATCTTTCCCCGTAAAAAAGTGCTTCCTTCTTAAAGCTGGATGCATCTTTCTAAATTTTATAACATTTCTGAAGAAATTGAAAATGTCAGCGCATTTTTCCTTGAAATCCCAATTTACCCAAGCTATTTCATTATCTTGACAGTAGGCATTATTGTTACCTTTTTGTGTTCTACAAAATTCATCTCCCATAAGAACCATTGGTGTTCCCTGAGAAATCATTAATATAGTTATAAAGTTTTTAATCTGTCTCTTCCGGAGTTTTATTACATCAGGATCATCGGTTTCTCCCTCGACACCATGATTGTATGAGAAGTTTTCATCTATGCCGTCCCTATTGTTTTCCCCGTTAGCTTCATTATGTTTCTCGTTGTATGAGACTAAATCCCAAAGTGTAAAACCATCATGAGAAGTGATGAAGTTTATACTAGCATGAGGCGATTTTCTATAGTAAAGGTCCTGGCTTCCGGCTATCCTTGTAGCAAGCTCTGGAACTACACCATAGTCTCCCCTTACAAATCTCCTTACAGTGTCCCTATACTTTCCATTCCATTCCGCCCAGCCTTCTGGAAACTCTCCTACATAGTATCCACCGGCAGCATCCCATCCCTCTGCGATCAGTTTGACATGGTGAAGTACCGGATCCTCTGCAATATCTTTCAAAAGTGATAAATCTCCTATCCATTCCCCCTGAGGACTCCTTCCCAAAACAGATGCAAGATCGAATCTAAATCCATCTACGTGCATTTCAACAGCCCAGTACCTTAAACTGTCAAGAATCATCTTTTTTACAACTGGATGGTTGCAATTTAATGTGTTTCCACATCCGGAATAATTCAAATAGTACCTTTTATTGTTGGGATTTAGCATGTAATATATGGAATTTTCTAAGCCTCTAAAAGACAAAGTTGGACCAAGCTCATTACCCTCGCCAGTATGGTTGTACACAACATCTAAGATGACCTCTATTCCATTTCTGTGCATCTCTTTTACGAAATCTTTGAAAACAAAAACTTGTTCTCCCAATCTTATTCCAGGAGAATAATTTCCTGTGACTGCAAAGAAGGATAACGGGTTATACCCCCATACATCCTTCAATTTTTCTCCAGTAAATGGATTTACATTTGTATTTGCTTCTGGATTGAATTCAAAAACAGGCATTAATTCAACGGCAGTTATACCAAGCTCTTTGAGATGTTCTATCTTCTCTAAAACCCCAGGAAATGTTCCTGGATACTTTACTTTCGACGTTGGACTCATTGTAAAAAGCCTTACATGCATTTCGTAAATTATCGTGTCTTTCCATGGTATGTCAAGATGTTTATCGCCTTCCCAATTGTAAGCTTTATCATCTATAACAACCGACTTTGTAGGGCTTGTTGCAGAATCTATCGTCGAAAAGGACAAATCTTTCAGTGGTGAGTTTCTATCATAACCATAAACAGCATCCTCATCCCAATTAAAGGAGCCAGTTATAGCTTTAGAGTATGGGTCAGCTAATAACTTGTATACATTGAACCTATGGCCATTCAATGGTTCGTAAGGTCCCTCAACTCTCCATCCATAAAACTGACCGTGTTTTACACCTTTAACAAATATATGCCATATATCCCCTGTTTTATTAACTACCGGATCTAGTTTGAACCTATGGCTTGGCTTGTCATCGTAGTAGTTTTGATAAAGTTCAAGATACACTTGTGTACCATTTCTTGTGAAAACACCAAAATTTACGCCATCAGAATAAACAGTAGCTCCAAGAATAGGTCTTCCTGGAAAAACCTCAAGAGGCTCATCTTTGGATGGATTATCGTAATGAAATTCATATTTATCAAGAGTCAAGCTAATCCCCCTAGTTTAATGATACCAAAAATCCCCCGTTGCCGGGGGATTTTATGTTTTTGCTTTTATGCAGTTTTGTTTATTTCATAGAGGACTTTAAGCTGTTCTAAAGTGTAAACTGCTGGCGGTTCGATTCCGTTGAAATGGGATGCGTATTCTATGGTGTAGGCTCCCGCATTTATAAATATAACCTTATCTCCTTCAGCTATATTTTTCGGTAGGTCTACTTCATCGTATATCACATCAACACTATCACATGTTGGGCCTGCAAGAGTAAACTTCTTTCTTGGAATATCTTCTTTCCCAAAGACTTCTATCTCATATCGAAAGTCCTCTATAGTCTCCATGAGTCCATGGAAAACGCCTGTGTCTATGTAAACCCAGTCCTTTCCAAGCCTTTTTGATCTTAAAACTACACTACTTACCAAAGTTCCTGCGTCTCCTACCATGTATCTACCAGGTTCAGTAGCGATCAGCACACTATTTCCTATATACCTTTTAACAGAATCCATTATTACCGAAGCTATATCTTCTACATTCGGAATAGGCTTTACATGCTTAACTGGCCAGCCACCACCAGTGTTTAAAAAGTCAAGAATTATATGGTACCTCTTAGCTGCTTCGTTGAACACTATCCCCGCATCTTTTATTGCAATTTCCCAATTCTTTGGGTTGTAGTTTTGAGAACCAACATGGAAGCTAACTCCAACTGGTTTCAAACCTCTAAATCTTGCCCAATCAACAAGCTCTACAGCGTGATCTACCGTTGTTCCAAACTTTCCGGAAAGTGGCCAGTCGCTCTCAAGTCCTGAAGTATGTATTCTAACAAATACCTTTGAGCCAGGTGCGTACCTTGCAACTTTGTCAATTTCCATCTCGCTGTCAACAGCAAAAAGCTCTACACCCATGGTGTAAGCTACATCAACGTCTCTTGCTTTTTTTATGGTATTTCCAAAGCTCATTCTGTCTGGGCTAACTCCGAGCTTTATTAGTTTCATGATCTCACCAAGTGACGCTACATCAAAGCTACTTCCTTCTCTGTTCAGTTGTTTCAAAAATTCAACATGGGAATTGGCTTTGACAGCATAGTATATCATTACATTCCCATCAAATGCCTGACAAAGCCTTCTGTAGTTTTTAACTACCTTTTTCGGGTCTATAACCAGAAATGGTGTCTCAACGAAATCCAAACTTTCCTCCAGAAGAGGAGGATACTTCATATCTCTTCACCAACCTCCATCCTAACAAACCTGCTAACCTGAATGTTTTCCCCTATCTTCGCTACTGCTTCAGTTATTATATCTTTAACCTTTTTCCCATCTTCGAAAATGTAGTCTTGTTCTAATAGACAGTTTTCCTGGAAGAATTTTTCAAGTTTTCCTTCGATTATTTTTTCAACTACATGCTCAGGTTTTCCACTATCTTTGAGTTGCTCTTTGTATATCTCCTTTTCCTTTTCTATAACTTCCTGAGGTACAGATTCTCTTGAGACCCATTTTGGATTCATTGCAGCAACTTGCTTCGCCAAGTTGTAAGCAAGTTCTTTGAATTCATCGGTTCTTGCAACAAAGTCCGTCTCACAGTTGAGTTCTAAGAGAACTCCTATTCTTCCATTGAAATGGACATAAGAGGTTATAATTCCTTCAGATGTAGCTCTTCCAGCCTTCTTTGCAGCTTTTGCTGCACCTTTCTTTCTCAGAATTTCCACTGCCTTGTCAAAGTTTCCTTCTGCCTCTTCCAGGGCTTTTTTACAGTCCATCACTCCTGCTCCCGTCATCTGTCTCAGCTTCTTCACCATGTCCATCGTGATCTTCATCCTATGTACCCCTCCCTTTACTTTTTTCTTCAATTAGATTCCGTGTTAGTATATCATAATTTTTTAGTAAAGTCTCTTAGCTTTTTTATCATCATATCGTACCTTTCATCAAGTTTTTTTCTTATATCTATCTGCTTCTTTTCGACTACCTTAAACTTGATAAGAACATCTTGTACATTTCTTTTTGAAAAACCTTCATACTCATCTAAGAATTCCTTGGAAAAGTACTCCGTTTTTTTGCTACTTATCGAAATAAAAGGAACTCCGTAATACATTGCTACTAGATTCGGGTGAAATCTCTCGCTTAGGACCAGATTAGAACACGCAATTTTTTCTATATCTAGCCCTATAGAAATATTGTCGGGATAGGTGCTTATATCATCATCTATATCTTCGTTTGAAGCTATAAAGATTTTGACGTCTCTTCCCACGTCTCTAAGATTGTTCACAATTGATATCCAAAAATTGTCATAAGATTTTGGTACAGCAACAACATCATATTTTTTGATACATCTTATATTCAAAGTTCTTAAGTACTCTATTGATATATCCATTCCAGGTTCTACGTTACCACCGATATGATTTATATACCGTGTGGAAACTCTATCTCGTGGTAAGAAATAGGCATACTTGCTTTTTATTATATCTTTCATCAAAAGACGTGATATTTGCCTTTTCAGTGGTCCAAAACTTGTTCCAAGAAAGACAATGGGTTTTTTGAATAATAAAGAAAGCTTTGCAATTGCATAGTAATAAAGGAAGCTTCTAAAGCTTGTTACATCTTGGAACAATCCTCCTCCGCCGAAAACAACTATGTCTGTTTTTCTTATAGCCGGAACAATATCTTTAACAGAAAACCTTTTGTAAATTTTTACTCCAGTTATTAAGGGTTGATACGTAGGATATAAGATTTCAACAGTGTTAAATCCTACATCCTTTAGGATTTTTCTTATTGCTTTCAGCAAAAGCTCATCGCCAAAATTGCCATATCCGTAGTATCCAACTGCCAAAGCTTTTCTCAGGATAGAATCCCTCCCATATAGAATGATATCATCGGGAGGGAGATTTGTGGTAGACAAGATAAGTGATAGAGTGCTTGTTATAGGAGAAGGAGGATCTGCAAATTCCACTTTAATAGCTGGTAAGAATTGTTCTATATTAGTAGACACATCTCTCTTTCCAGAAAAAGCTATCAAAATTTCCAAATTCTCTATGGATGTCTTTGGGCTTCCAATATCTTATGTGATTAATACTCACTATCATCCGGATCATACGTTCGGAAATTCTGCGTTTGAGGGTTTAGACATTATATCCTCCAGCAGAACAAGGGAAATAATGGAAAAAATGGATTACAATTATATAAAAGCTGTTTGGGGAGAAGAAGAGGCAAGAAAAAATCATATCACCCTACCGAATGTTGTGTTTGATGAGAAAAAACAAATGAGTTTGTGTGGAAGGAAAATTAGTTTGATCCACCTTGGTGGACATACCCCCGACTCTATAGTGATTTTTTTGGAAGATGAGAGTATTCTAGTTGCTGGGGATTTGGTGTTTAATGGTTATCATGCGGAGATAACTCCCGATAGTGCGCTCGAAAAATGGCTTTATGCTCTTGATTATATAAGAAATCTTCAACCTTTCTTTGTTGTACCTGGACATGGGCGTTTTGGTGGATTAGAAATAGTTGGAAAAATGAAGGAGTATATATTAAAGATACAAATGTTTATCCACGGAAGAATCGATGATAGTGAGCTTATAAAAGATCCCAATGTTTCTAAAAGAATGTTCCCCGAGCTTTTCGCATCGTCTATAGAAAACATTTTGAAGTATTCAAAGATCAAGACCCAGGGAGTTTAAAATATTTATCCACATTTATTCCCACAAGAAATTCATTTAAAATCAGCTTTACATATTCATTTCTTTCTCCATATATCGCAACTTCTTTAAGTTTATTTTTATTAAACACAACTGAAACAGAGACAGGCTCTATTCCCAATCTCTTTAAAAACAAAGCACTTGAAAGTGAGAAAGTGTAAAATGTTATTCCTTCTTCAACCTTTTTTCTATAAATAAAGAACGGGGATGACAATACATCCAATGCTTCTTTAACAGTCTTGGTAATTACATCTCCTGATGTTTCCACAGAATCCATATAGAACTTATTTCCATAACCTGAATATATTCTATTTGAGTCAGAAAAGTAGATAAAGGTTATCCCATCTATTATTTTTGGTTTTTTGACCTTTATATAAAAGTCTTCCATGTTTCTAACTACAGCAAAAATTTCCATTTCAAAATCTGCATATGAATTCTTCTCTTTGTTGTATACATGAAAATATAAAGAGGAGTCTATTACAAAGTTCCTCTCTCCAGCTATTGAGGAAAAAAAACTTATAAGTTCACTTTGGGAATACAATATTCCAGTAATTGATAAAAACAATATAGTAAAAAAGAAGCGCAGGATAGCTCTACTCTCTAAAGGCATACAACCTCTCCTTAGGACTTATTATATCCGTAATCCTAACACCGAAGTTTTCGTCGATAACAACAACCTCACCACGTGCTATAAGCTTACCATTTACTAAAATGTCGACAGGTTCACCAGTCAGCTTATCAAGTTCTATCAAGGAACCGACGGAAAGTTCAAGAACTTCTTTCAAAGTCATCTTTGTTCTTCCAAGCTCAACAGTAACTTTGAGTGGTATGTCAAACAATAGTTCCAGTTTATCTGGTGGCACTTGTGGTGTGGTTGTCGCCGGCGCTGACAGTTCTTGAAATTGAACTGGTTGTGCTGTGACTGGTTGAGAAACTTGTGATGGAGGTGGTGTAAATCCTGGAATAGACGCTGCAGCAGGGGCTTGTGTAGTGGGGTGTGGTTGCGGTTGTGCAACAGCTTGCGGTTGTGCTGGGGTAGTAGCTTGTTGAGGTTCTGTTTCTATACCTTTTGCTTTTGTGAACATGTCGTACATTTGTTTTACAAGCTCGCTTCCGAGGATTTGGAAGAATTTAGTCTTTGGCAGACCTTCTATTTCCATATCAAATTCAACTCTTACTACCATTTTATTTGGGTCATCTTCTACAGGCGGAAACTTTGTATTTGGGTCATCGAAATTGTAAACTTCTACTTTCGGAGGAGAAATATTAACGGAGGTACCGAAAAGATCGCTCAAAGCTGTGGCTGCCGATCCCATCATCTGGTTCATGGCTTCCGATACTGCACTGAGCATTATTTCGTTCAATTCTACATTTTCGTCTACTTCTCCATTTCCTCCCATCATAAAATCGGCTATGGCAGCGACTACCTGTTTAGGTAACACTAGCACATTTAAACCATGAAGCCCTTCTATATATTCGATAACTACAACCACCTGTTCTCCACTAAGCCCTTTTCCAACATCAGAAAAGGGCAATTCTTCAACTTTTGGAATAGTTATATTTACTTCCCTTCCTAATATTGTAGACAGGGCAGTGGCAGCTGCCCCCATCGATATATTTCCAATCTCACCAATCATGTCTTTTTCAAGATCTGATAAACTTCCACCGCCTCTAAATGTATCATCAGCGTTTTCACTGTTCATTCCCTTTAAAAGAGCGTCCAGCTCATCTTGAGAGAGGAACTCATCACTCATTCTTTCACCTCCATTTCAATAACTTCCGAAACTTTTGCGGCGTAGTGTCCACGATGAGTACCGGGTATACCCTTGAATTTATCTATACCATTTACTCTGATAATTATAGGATCGTTTTGATGAGTGTTGAGCCTTATAACATCTCCTACGCTTAAATTCAGTATATCCCAGAAGGACAAGGTTGCTTCACCTAAAACGGCGGAGACCTCCGCGTAGGCATCTTGTATACTTTTTTCAAGTTTTTCTCTGTCCTCCTTGTATGTTCTTTGCGAACCTGTTGTAAACCATAGTCTTGCAGATAGCTTTTCTGAGAACGGTTCTATAACAGTAGAAGGCCAACATATATTCATGAATCCCTCTGTCTTTCCAACGGACATGTATAGTGTTACAAGAACAACCATTTCACTTGGTGGCGCAACTTGGACGAATTGAGGATTCGATTCTATATTTTCGATGTTCGGTACAAAAGATTGTATATCCTCCCATGCTTGTGCAAGATGAGTTAATATGCTCACAACTTCTTTTCTCATTATGGCAACTTCCACATCTGTGGGACTTCTGTTGCTTATAGGAATTCCAGGACCTCCAAGAATAAGATCTAAAATCGTATAGAATATCTCTAGTCCCATTTCCATAACCACATTACCAACAAGCTCATTGGCAGAAAAGACGGTTATAAAGGATGGATTTGGCAAAGATCTTGTAAATTCCTCATAAGTTATTTGGTCAACGCTAGCTAATGAAACATTGACGAAACTTCTTACCCTACCCGATAGATAGGTTGATACAGACCTGGCAAAATTTTCGTGAATCATTTCAAAGGTTCTTAGTTGCTCTTTGGAGAATTTACTAGGTCTCTTGAAATCGTAGGTCTTAACGGCCTTTTCTTCCTCTTTTATCTCCTCTATATTAACTTCTCCTGAAGATAACGACTGCAATAATTTATCTATTTCGTCTTGGCTAAGAACATCAGACATTGTTTCACCTCACTCAGTGGAGGCAAAAGCTTTTATTCTTATGTAAACATTTATAACCCCGTAGGGTTCTTTATCCCCCACAAATCCTGTTATCATGTTAGTTGCTTCCTTAATCTGCCTTTTGAGGAGTTCAATACCTGCAGCAGTGGAAAGCTCTGATTTTTCCTTACTAAAGAATATTTTAGACAAAGCATCTAAAATTTCAGAGGACTTATCAGCTATGGCAGCCCTGCAAGCGTCACTTCCAACTTTGAAAATCAGAAAATCAATCACAACAACTTGGTTTGCCCCCTTAAGTGGGAAAGTTTCATTAGAACCTGGAGAAATTAGAACAGCAGTTATTTCTCTTGGTTGAACAAGTTGTGTTGTGCTTGGTTCCTTTGATTTTTGTTCCTTTGCAACGTTACTACTGATAATTTTAGGCGCCATGAACATCAACACCAGATACGACATAGCTCCAGCAACGATCGCCGATATTATTATTGTCATAAAAGGGATTCGGGATTTTTTCTTTTTCTTACCGCCTTCTTCCTCCATTTGTGGGACTTCTTCCTCTGGCATTTTCTGCACCCCCTTACATTGTTTCGTTCTTTATTAGGATGTCGATCTTTCTGTATTTTAACCTCAATTCTTGTAACTTTCTATTGTATTCACCATCAATCTTTGTAATCTCATTTTCCCATTGTTGCTTTGTAATCTCACCTCTTCTAAATTTGGACCTAACTATAGCTATTGCGGTTTCTCTCCATTGATCTAATTGCTTTTTTTCTTTTAATATCGCTTTATCTCCTACACCTACGGGTATAAATCTATCTGGGTTGTAATAAAAATCTATATCAAAATTTCCAGCTCTTATATCTGCTAGTCTTTCTACTTCTCTTATCTTTCTTAGCTCTACTGCAAAGAACCTCGCTACACTTGCAGCTCTTGCCGCACCCAAATGCCAATTCGAAGCATATATCGATGTAGCCGGAAGAGGTGTATCATCAGTATATCCATATATAACAAGCTTATTTGCTGTATGCTCGATTATTATCACACCAATTTTTTTAAGGATCTCTTTAGCTTGTTTTGTCAGCTTTGCGCTTCCTGGGTTAAAGAAAACCATATCTTGTAGCGTAACTAGTATTCCTTCCTTTGTCTCCTTTACCGTTATTTTTCCTTTATATTTTGGATCCGCCATTAATTTTATTAACTCTCTATATACACCTTTCTTTGCAGATATAAGTGGTTCCTTATTTATAGACCTACCTCCCATGAGAACGCTAGGAGGACTTCCACCAAAAGCTAATCTTAACCCTGCTGCGGTTTGTTGGAACTTACCAGGGCTTATATTACTCATAGACAAAAGCAAAACAAAAAATGTTAAAAGCAAAGTAACCATGTCACTATAGGTAGCCATCCACGCCGGTGTACCCTTTGGACATTCTTCTTTTTTAGCCATTATGCAGTGGCCTCCTGTGCTTCTTTTTCATATGTTGCCCTATCAGCTTCTGGCAAGAATGACTTAAGTTTTTCTTCAAGTATTCTCGGGTTTTCTCCTGCCTGAATTGATAAAACACCTTCTAATATCATTCTTTTAAGCTGAACTTGTTTAGCTGCCCTTGATTTAAGTTTATCTGCCATCGGAAGATAAAAAACATTAGCCAATATAGATCCATACAAAGTAGTTATAAGTGCAACAGCCATTGATGGTCCTAACGAAGACGGATCGTTCAAAGATTTAAGCATTGAGATCAATCCTACCAACGTACCTATCATTCCAAAAGCAGGTGCGTATGCGCCACCAGCTTCAAGCAATGCACGCTGGGCGTTTAGGTTATCTTCGAAAATTTCCATTTCTGTATATAACATATTCTTCAATACTTCTGGATCGGTACCATCCACGACGAGTTGAAGAGCTTTTTTCAAGAATGGATCTTCAAGTTCTTCTAAATTCTCTTCAAGAGACAACAACCCTTCTCTTCTAGCTTTTTCAGAAAAAGAGACTAAAGTTCTGATCATTCCAATAAAATCTAGTTTAGGAGTTTTTAGCACTCCCAACATTATTTGAATTATCTTAAACCCAACTTCTTTTGGTTGAGAGGCTATAGTGGACCCCAAAGAACCAACAACTGTTATCAACAGTGATGGTATATCTATAAATGTACCTATATCTCCTCCACTACTCATAAGCCCCATTGCTATAGCCGCTATCGCGAGACCTAAACCGGCCAGGAGGGCTATATCCATACATCATCACCTCTTGTCCAAAGTAAAGAGATCTGCGAATATCCTCCTTCTAAAATTTACCACTTTTTCTACTACTTCTTCCACACTTTCTTTTACTATATATTTATCGCCATTTGTTAAAGTTATTACAGTATCTGGATTTGCTTCTACTATTTCTATATGATCGGAATTAATCACAAACCTTTCTCCATTGAGTCTTGTAACCCAGATCAAATCCCCCACCCCCGCCGATATTCAAATTAAAGATTCATTATCTCTTGATATTGACCAGCTCATTCAATATCTGATCGGATGTAGTAACTACTCTGGCATTAGCTTGAAAACCTCTCTGGGCTATTATCATTTTTGTAAACTCTTCCGCCAAATCAACGTTGCTCATTTCAAGAGCTCCAGGTATCAAACTACCTTTTCCATTTTCTCCTGCTACTCCGATTTCAGCCATACCACTGTTTTCTGATTCAACGTATAATGACTTTCCAACGTCGTATAAGCCAGCTGGGTTTCTGAATGTGGCAAGAGCTACCTTTCCAAGGGTGGTTGTAACACCATTTGTGAATGTACCAATCAATTCACCTTTTTCATTTATTGCAAAGGAATCAAGAACACCTGCTGGATATCCATCTTGACTATCCACAATTGCGGAGAAGTTTCCAGTAAATTGAGTTACATTGTTCATGTTTAAAGTTATCCCAACTTGACCGTCTCCATTATCCGCTCCACTGAATTTAATGTATTTAATTGCGTGATCATCGTTCCAATTAAGATCTGCGGTGGTTGATCCCGTTATAGCTCCGTAATCTTTTATTCTACCAGCTTCATCAAAATTGATAGCACCTCCTATTGCATCGGCAACATCTGGATTTGAACTATCAACACCATAAGATATCTCTTCGCCAGAGGGTATGTAAGCCTTCCAAATCCAAACATTTTTGTGCTGATCGTCGACATATCCTAGTTTTATAAACTCAAAGTAAACCTGATATGGGTTTCCAAGGCTATCGTACGTGGTTACAGCTGTTCTGTACGTTGGATGTGTGTAATCTGGAACCACAAAGTTAGCTGGATCATCAGCTTCATAGAATTTAAATTGGCCTGTGTTTGTTATTACAAGTGTTGCACCTGTCGTAGTTCCACCTGTAACATCGAATTCTCTGTCGGTTCCTCCTGTGTCAAACTGAGCATCGACAACTTCTCCAAATTTGTCAAGTACTACGTGCCCTGTTGCATCGGGTGTTGTTGAGCCGTTTACATACACTTCAAAGGTGTACCTTTGGTTTTCATTGAACGGATCGGTGCTATCGCTTATATCTCCACTTCTTTTAAATATAACTTTTACATCGTAGGAATTGTCATCATCATCTCTTAGGGTTATCTCAAATCCTCTAAACCCAACATCACTTTTTAAATTACCAGAGAAACTGGCCTTTGATGTTTTCTTTGCTGCTAGTGTCATATCCTTGGTTATTCTAAGAGGTTCGATAGGAAGATTGGTGTCAACATAATATTTTTTCTTTACAGAATCCCACTTTGCTGCCCATCCTAATACTTTTAATCCTGATGATGGTTGGACAAGATCACCATTTTCATCAAGATCAAATCCTCCGGCTCTTGTGTAATATCTATTCTGTCCATCTGTAAGGATGAAGAATCCATCTCCTTGAATAGCGAGATCTGTTTTCTTACCGGTTGATTGGAAGGCACCTTGAGTCATTACTTTATCAATTGAACCAACGTTTAAACCTAATCCAACCTGCAGAGGGTTAACTCCACCCATGCTTCCATAGGGTATCTTGGCTGGTCTTAGCATTTGGTAGAATGTAGTTTGAAAGCTAACCCGTGATCCCTTGAAACCAGGTGTGTTGACATTTGCTATATTGTTTCCTACAACATCCATAGCAGTTTGAAATCCTTTGAGCCCTGTTATTCCACTGTAAAGCGATCTGATCATCCTTCCACCTCCTCGGATATCTCTATAATTGATGATATTGGATACCTAGTTCCGTTCATAAGAATGTAAATTTCGTTCCCTTCAAATTGAACGGCCTCAACACGTCCACTTTCAAGTCCTCCTATCTCTTCTCTACTGCCGTCCGGGTTTACCTTATATACCGAATAATAGTACTTCCCATCTGGTAATAGCACTCCTTCGTTGTTTTTCGCATCCCATACATAGTACTGGAAACCTTCATTAAGCTCCCCCAGATCTTTATAAAAGACTTTGTTTCCTTTTGCATCCTCTATTTCAAGAATTACTCTTGCAGGTTCTTCAAGCTTGAAGTAAATTGGAGGAGCTTTTCCATCGGAAACATCTATATCGTTTGCCTTTACTACAACTGTTTTACCAATCATTGAAGAGGCTTGTGCTTTCACAAAGCTAGTATTTGCTGCTATGAAATCCGTTACTGATTTAGTCATATTGGAAATTTGTTCAAGAGAGGTTAGCTGGGTAAGCTGCGAAATCAAATCTTTATTGTCAAGTGGTTCAAGAGGATTTTGATTTCGCAGTTCAGTTATAAGGAGCTCTAGGAAAGCTTGCTTATCAAGCTTTCTTTTCTTTTCTTTGCCCATTGTTCCATAAAGATTATTAAGATATATAGAACTGATATCATTTATCATCACTATTTTCACCCTCTTTCTTTTGTTCTCTTTGCCTTTTTTCTTTATTCTCTTCTCCATACTCCTTGTCCTGATTTTCATCTTCTCTGTAATTTTCGTCGTAGGAATTTCTGTTTTCCTGAGTAACCTCTATTCTTTCGACTGAAAATCCCTGAGAATTCAATCTATCCGATAAGAGATGAATGCTTTTTTCAATAGCATCTTGCGCGTCTTTACCAGAAACCTTGAACCTAATCTCAATATTATTTCCCTCTTTGATGACAATAACCTCTATTTCTCCTAGCCTTGGTGGGTGGAGTTTTACAGTGGCTACCTCTGTGAAACTACTTTCATTTGACCTTCTAACTATTGTTTGGACTATCCTATTGAAAACTTCGTTTACATTTAATGATCTGTTAGAATTCGAGGCTTTTATTCCACCTTCTTCCATTAGAACTTTGTCTGATAAGTTGTTTTTGGCCATATCTAAAACATTTTCAAAAAGGTTTTTATGCGTGTTGCCGTTGCTTTTTGAAACATCATTAGAATTCTCAAAGTATATATTTTTGTATTTAACGCTTCCATGAGAGCTTTTGAATCTTTCTATTGTTTCAAGCATGGTATTCTTCAATTCGTATATAGCCCTAGCATTTTTGTGATTTCCCATCGTGGTTTTTCTAATAACAGTTATTTGCATGCTATCAACAATTGCTTTTCTTTCTTTTTTTAATGCTCTAATTTCATAGAAAGTAGTTGCCTTTGAGTTACTTGAAACTAGGTTTTTCTTTTTCCCTGAAGGAAGATCAGAGACTAAAATCTTTATCTTCTTTGAAATCGATATAAGGTTGTTAATAACATTTTGCAAAATAAGACTATCATCATTAACCACATTCTGGTAAATAGGCCCTTGGTAAACCATGTTTATATTTCCGGAGTCATTTGCCCATTCATTGCCATGTGAATTTTCAGCATCATCTCTGCCAACAAGAGGAACATTTTCAGCATTAATGCCGTCTTCAGCTTGAGATGTAGCACTAGATTTTTCTTTATTTATCCATTGTGGATTAGATTTTTTTTGTAAGGGGTTCGTAGCATTATGTTTGCCTTCATCACTAAATGAATCCAATTTCTTTTCCTGGAGGTTTTCTGGCTTGTTAATTGAAAGGGCATTGTTGAGAAGATTTGAATCTTTGTTAGTCAGTTCACCTTTATGATCTTCATCTATTGAGTTAGCAGGAAGCATTCTTTGCCCTGTATTCTTGTTTCCATTCCTGACTTTTTTATTTGTATTGGTTAGTTCCATTAACCTAGCTCTTGATTGTAGTGTATTAGAATTAGAAGAATTTTTTCTTAGTTCTTTAGCTACATTTGAAGAGGAGATTTCTTCATTCGTACTTGTGATAGGGTTTTTAAGTATTATCTGTTCAATTTCATGAGGATATTTCGCTTCTTTGGTATTATTTGCATCTGAAATCTTACCACGGTTTTTTTCTTTTTCATTGGAAAAGTGCATCAAATGATCATTGTATTTTAAAGCATTATTCTTGTCTTTCAACATACCAAGCCTTTGATTAGTGTTTTTAAGATGGGTCTCAGCTGGTGAATTGATTTGGCCTTTATCATTCTTTGAGATTTCGAGCCTTTGCGTATTTTGGGCGACTTGGGAATTAACAGTTTTCGTTCTGTAACCTTCTAAAACCTTTTTAGAGAAGTTCTTGGTGTTACTTGAACCAGTCTGTGAAGTTGATTCATGGCCAGATGGTGTAGAGGTTGTATGTTCAGTGATTTTGTTGTTCTCTCCAGCCGCTTGCTGCAGGTTTTTAGGTTGCTTTGCATGTATATATGTAGCCTTTGCATCTTTGTTGGTATTGGTATTTGCAGGATTTCCATACTTCATATGGTAGGTGTTTTTAAGATGGGTCTCAGCTGGTGAATTGATTTGGCCTTTATCATTCTTTGAGATTTCGAGCCTTTGCGTATTTTGGGCGACTTGGGAATTAACAGTTTTCGTTCTGTAACCTTCTAAAACCTTTTTAGAGAAGTTCTTGGTGTTACTTGAACCAGTCTGTGAAGTTGATTCATGGTCGGATGGTGTAGAGGTTGTATGTTCAGTGATTCTATTGTTCTCTCCAGCTGCTTGCTGC